>WRBM01000008.1 GCA_009784525.1 Erysipelotrichales bacterium
AAAGATTCAAAGCATCATCGAAAAAAATAAGCTATAAATCTTTTTTGAATAACAAAGGAATTACAGATATTTTAGCGAAAAAAGAATGAGCTATCAACTTTTATCACCTAAGGTCAGAAAAAATTTTGGCAAGAAAAAAAGGAATGCCCGATCCATTCCTTTAACTATTTATGCAACATTCGTTATACTAGAAACACCTGAAGAACTTTGCTGTAAACTACCTGATACATTAATTATCACACTTGATGCACCATTTGTCGTTATACTTCCGTTTACCGCTAAAAGATTCGTTAAATTTGCTGAAGATGTGCCACTTGTAGTTACTGTTAACTCTTCGGTTTCTCCTTGAGCATTTAACGAAGATGAGCCGCTTAAAGTGAAGAATAACTCATCACCAATAAAACTAGACTCTTGAATCGCAGAAACTCCGGCAGCGTTTAAATTAAGTGTTTCTGCTTCAAACTTTGAATTTCTGATGGTTGATACACCACTCATCTCAATATTAATGGAATAATTTGCTAAAACCTCTAAACCAGTAACAGTTGATACACCGCTCATAGTTAAACCAAAGTTTGTGGCTTCAAAAGCTCCCCTGACTATAACATCTGAAACGCCACTGACTCTTAAATTACGAATCGAAGTTATGCCAACATTAAATTCAATGCCTCCGCTATCAGTAAGATTAAAACCAATTGATTGACTTTCTCTTCTGACTTCAATTCTTAATAAACCTTGCGAATTAATATTAATAGCTAAATGTTCAACTAAGTTTTCATCAATTCGCCAAGTCACGGTATCACTGGCAGTTGTCGTAAGATTAACATTACCTGGAAAACTGAAATTAATCTCATTGATTTGTTGTCCTTCTAAGGAAAACTGACCATCAATCATTATTCCGTTTGCGCGAATAGTTGAATTGCCACAACCAGAGATAACAAATGTCAATATTATTAAAACAATAATTACTGATAATTTTTTCATTACTTAACCCCTTTTAAAAATTATATCATATTTTTTTCACTAATTCGTTACTAAACCAAATGGCCAATCCAAAATGCCACCAAATTCAAAGATATTAGTAAAACCTAACTCGGCTAAAATCTTTGATGCCGCAACGCTTCTTACACCACTGCGACAATAAACAAGAATTATTTTATTAAGATCTTTTAATTCCAATAAAGCCCTAACTGTTAATTCCGGAAGCGGGATTAAAATAGCATCAGCAATATGGCCAGCTTCAAATTCATCTGAATTACGAACATCTAATATTATTGATTGCCGATCACTTAACATAATTTCTTTAGCACGTTCGGGCGTTATCTGAAAAAAGCCATATTCATTTCTGATATCTAACTTCCGATATTTAGCATGGAGAACTTTCATTCCAACTGTCCCTCTTTCAATCTTTAATATCTGATTAATTAATTCAGCTTCTTTAAACCAGCCTAAAAATTCATAACCTTCTTTGAAAGCTGGCAATAAATTAAATTCATCTTCCACTGTAAAACTAGCAGGATTAGCGTGTAGTCCTTTTGATGCGAAAAAGATTATAGGAAAATCGATAGCCGTTCTTTTTAAAAATAAAGTCATTGTTTCCTGAACTAAATCATCAGAAAAATTCCAAGGATTAATAAATTCCTTTTCCCGATACCAGGATAACAAAAAGCCAGATTGATAAATTGACGGTTTAGTTATTCTTTCGTTACGGGAAATAACTTGCGCTTCTATTGTAAAATTACCATCTGTCTCAAAATTAACAGTAACAAGTCTTTGACAACTAACTAAAAATAATGAACAAATTACTGCTAAACAAAGCTTAAGTTTTTTCATAACTCGCTTCTTTCCAAGTCAGAAATAAAATCATTAAAAAACTTAGGAAGTTCAGAACTAAATTCCAGATATTTATTGGATTTAGGATGTTTAAATCCAATCGTTTTAGCATGCAGAAACTGACCATTTTCACTAACTGTTTTTTTCGGACCATAAACAGGATCACCATAAACCGGAAAACCAATATAATTTAAATGCACGCGAATCTGGTGAGTTCTTCCTGTTTCTAATTGGCATTCAATTAAAGTAAAATTATTGAATCTTTTTAAAACATTAAAATGAGTTATTGCTTCTTTGCCTTTTTCGCTAACCGTCATTTTTTTACGGTCATCAGAACTACGGCCAATTGGCGCATTAATTTTACCAGCCTGATGACTGATAACCCCATGCACTAAAGCGATATATAATCGTTTGGCGCTTTTATTTGCTAATTGTGCTGATAACATTTCATGGGCTAAATCATTTTTAGCAACCATTAAAAGCCCACTTGTATCTTTATCAATCCGATGCACGATACCAGGTCTTATTGTGCCGTTAATACCTGATAAATCTTCTATCTGCGCCAAAAGCCCATGCACAAGTGTATCTTCACCAGTGCCGGCACCAGGGTGTACTACTAAGCCAGAAGGTTTATCAACTACACAAAGATATTCATCTTCATAAATAATCTTTAAATCCATTGGTACAGCTTTTAGTTCATATTCCTTGGCTTCTTCAATAATAATTAAAATATTATCATTTTCTTGCAGGCGATAATTATTAGTAGTTTTCTCCTCATTGACTAATACTTGTTCTTCCGATATTAATTTTTGAATTCTAGAACGAGAAAAATCAGCTAGTTTTTCGGTGATAAATAAATCTAGTCTCTTTCCTTCATCTTCAGCCAAAACAATAAAACTATGCTTGTTCATTTTGTTTCCCCTCTAAGAAAAAAACATAAATAACTAACATCGCAACACCAACAGTAAGAAGAATATCAGCGATATTAAAAATCGGAAAATTAATTAACTCAAAGGAAAGAAAGTCAATTACTCCATAATCAGCATTCAACATCCGATCGATAAAATTACCTAATGTACCCGCAATCAGAAAACCAACTGAAATTGTATAGAACTTCTTATCTTTAAAATTAATGCTTTTGGCTAAATAAATAAAAATAACCATTGCGATAATTGTAATGATAATGAAAAAAGTTCTTTGACCTTGAAATAAACCAAAAGCTGCGCCTAAATTACGGTGACTTGTAATCGCAAAAACCCCATCAATAATCGGAATTCTTTGGCCAACTGTCATCCGGATATCGACGATTTGTTTTGTCAGCTGATCTAAAAAAATTAAAAAACCAATAAAAAGCACAAAATATAAATACTTCTTTTTCATAGTATATTCACCCCACTAACATAATAAATAATGATTAGAAGAAAAAAGAAAACACTTTTAATTAAGCTATCAACTAGACAAAAATCAAATAAAAATTCTTTAGATTTATTAGTTAAGTTACAATAACCAGTTTCCTTTAAATAACAAAATAAAAAATTAAAAAGATAAACAAGCCCTAAAGCATAAAAAAGAAAAAACAAATCGCGGTCCAAAAACATTAATATACCAACAGAAAAGAAAATAGCTATTGGAATAAAAAGAAAAAATAATGTCATCACAAAAGCCGTAAAACTATTATTATTTCTGGCTTGTTTCGTTATTTCTATTTCGCCTTCAAACTTTCGATAGTTATTAAATCTAGAGAAAATTCTTGTCATTGCGTAACGCCTCCAATGCTTCTTGGAAATTTCTGACTGGCACAAGCACAAATGTTGGTCTTCTTAATGATTGATAAGTTTCCAAAGCTTCCTGAAAATTACGAAATTCACTGGAATTCTGATCATCAGAAAATGGTACTAAAAAAATTCTTGCCCGATTCTTCTGAGCTGTATATATTTTTTGACGCATACCACCGATTGCGCCTACAGAGCCATCATAATTGATTGTTCCAGTGCCGGCAATTACTAAACCTCTTGTCAGATTAGACCCAGTCAGTATATCATAATTATGCAATGTTTGTAAAAGACCGCCAGATGGTCCGCCACTATTAGAACGATTAACAGTAAAAGCGGGATTTGCGACAAAATTGCCATATTTAGTTTCTATTCTAGTTCCATTTAAAGCACTTCTTTGAATACTTATTTGATATTCTTTTGTAGTATCATAAAAATAAGTATAAGTAATATTTAAAATATCAGTTTGTTGGGCATTTACGATAACTTCCCTAATACCAGCTCCTGTTACGCCATTGATATTTGTAAACATCGCTCCCAGACCAAAAAAATCAAAACCTTCCGGATGATGCGCTAAAATAAAACCTAAGACATCATATGATAATGCTTTTTGGGCATATCGGTAAGCAACAATAATTGAAAGCTCAATGGAAGCATTCATCGAAATTTGTCCCATGATATTATGATCCCTAGCAGTAAAATGGGATTGTGACTGATGAACTCGATTAACTTCAATTCTGGAATTATGGGTATAGAAGAGATGTTGAAACATTGTAATCCGATTAAAACTCAAAACAAAAGTTGTATTAAAGGAGCCCGTTGTCTGATGATCGCTATCAATTTCTATTAATCGTTCTACTTGCGTTAAACCGCCAGGCATTGTTGCTCTGTAATCAATGCGATAAAATAAAGGAATAGAAAAAAAGACATTGATAAACAAAAATAAAATAAGTTGTTTTCTGTATTTTTTTAAAAGTTCCATCTTGTAAGCTCCACATCAAGCTTTTCATCAATTTGCCTAAACTTAATCTTAGCTGCTTCAAACATTCTTTTACTCGCAAGCACTAATTCGGAATCAGCGTATTTATCTTCTTGATAGACAACTTCTTTAATGCCAGCTTGAATAATAATCTTAGCACATTCATTACAAGGAAAAAGTGTTACATATAAAGTACAATCTTTTAAACTCGCTGTTGAATTTAAAACCGCATTAACTTCGGCATGAACAACATAAGCGTACTTAGTGTCTAAATAATCACCAGTACTTTCCCAAGGAAACTCTTTATCCTCAATACCAATTGGAAAACCATTATAACCAATTCCCATAATTTTTTTATCACGGTTAACGATACAAGCGCCAACTTGGGTTTGCGGATCCTTACTGCGTCTTGAAGACAGAATCGCAATTCCCATAAAATATTCATCCCATGAAATATAGTTTGTACGCATCTTATTTCAATCCTTCCATTAATTTTTTTAAAGCATAACTTGTGCTTAATAAACCTGCAGTAGCCGGCACAAAACTATTTGAACTTAAACCTTCACGTTTAAGAGGCATTTCCTTAGAACAGATTACCGTTACTTTATCATAAATAGCTTCTTCTTTTAATTTTCTGCGGATAATTCTAGCGATAGGATCATAAGTTGTCTTTTTGATTTCGGTAATCTCAAAACCTTGCGGATTAAGTTTATTAGCTGTACCCATCACCGAAATAAAAGGAATATTTTTCTTTAAACACATCTTTATTATTAATATTTTAGCAGGAATATCATCAATCGCATCAATCACAAAATCAAGTGGTTCAGCAAAAACTTCTTCAATTGTATCTGGTGCAATTTTTTGATCAAACATTCTTAAATTCAGATTAGGATTGATATCACGCAATCTTTTTTCAGCGACTAAAACTTTCTTTTGGCCGATTGTTGATTTAAGCGCAACAAGCTGACGATTTATATTACTTTCATCAACAACATCAAAATCACAAATCGTTAGATTATTAATCCCGAGTCTGGCCATAGATTCCAAAGCATAAGAGCCTACGCCACCAAGCCCCGCAATCATAACTGATTTACTTTGGATTTTCTGATAGACTTCTGGAGTCAGATTATTCTCTGTACGGACAAAATGTTTCATTTCTTAAAATTTATCCTTAATTCTTCAAGTTGCTCATTAGCGACTTCTGAAGGAGCATCCATCATCTGACAACGAGCGCTTTGTGTTTTTGGAAAAGCAATAACATCTTTAATATTATCGGTATTAGTCATTAACATAATTAAGCGATCTAGACCTAAGGCAATGCCACCATGAGGTGGCGTACCATATTTTAAAGCATTGACAAAGAAACCAAAACGATCAGTTATTTCCTCATCGGAAAGACCTAAAATCTGAAACATTCTTTCTTGCATTTCCTGACTATAAATTCTTAAAGAACCGCCTCCGGCTTCATGCCCATTTATAACAACATCATAAGCACAGGCAATCGCTTCTTCTGGTTTATTCAAGAAAGCTTTTAATGAATTAGCTTTAGGTAAAGTAAAAGGATGATGAGCCGCCGCATAATTTTTTGTTTCCGGATCATAATCGAACAAAGGCCAGTCTACTACCCAAGCAAATTTATAGGAATTTTTTGGAATTAAAGTTAAACGTTTGGCTAGATTAATCCTTAAAGCTCCTAAAATCGTATTAGCACGATTATTATTCTTTTCAGAAACTATTAAAACTAAATCCTCGTTTTCTAATTTTTTCTGTTTCGCAAAATCAGGTGTAAGAAATTTAGCTAAAGGACCAGAAAGTTCCTTATTCTGATATTTTACCCAGTAAAGATTTGTGGCTTGATACTTTTTTGCTAATAAAGCAAGTTCATCGATTATTTTCCTAGTTAAAGAACTAGCGTTTTTAATAATTAAACCTTTAGCGACGCCGCCATTAGAAAGACAATCTTTAATTAAAGGCATTTCAATGTCTTTAAGTTCTGAACTAAAATTTTCGATAAATAAATCATAACGCATATCCGGCTTATCTGAACCATATTTATCCATTGACTCTTGATAGGATATCCGTGGAAATGGTGTTGGAATATCAATATTTAAGACTTTTTTAAAGACATGGGCATAAAGTTGCTCAATCATATCTTGTACATCTTTTTCTTCAACAAAACTCATTTCAATATCAACTTGCGTAAATTCTAATTGGCGATCTGCTCTTAAATCTTCATCACGGAAACAGCGAGCTATTTGAAAATATTTTTCAAAACCAGAAACCATAAATAGTTGTTTAAAGATTTGCGGTGACTGCGGAAGCGCAAAGAATTCGCCTGGATAAATTCTGGAAGGTACTAAATAGTCACGCGCCCCTTCTGGTGTTGATTTAGCTAATATTGGTGTTTCTATCTCTAAGAATTCATTATTAACTAAAAATTCCCTGATTGCTTGCGTGATTTCATGGCGCTTAATCAGATAGTTTTGCATTACTGGTCTGCGCAGATCAAGATAACGATATTTAAGTCTGGTTTCTTCTAAAGCATCAGTATTATCACTAATAATTATCGGTGGTGTCTGACTTTCATTGATTATCTCTAAAAAATCAACCGTAATCTCAATTTCACCAGTTGCGATGTTTTTGTTTTTATTACTTCTTTCAATTACAGTTCCTTTAGCATAAATCACAAATTCAGCACGAATCTTTACCGCTTCATTATAATATTTATTATCAGGATTAACGACTAATTGAATAATTCCGCTTTTATCACGTAAATCAATGAAAATGACGCCTCCTAAGTTTCTGGCTTTAGAAACCCAACCACGTAAAGCTACTTCTTGATTTAAATCACTTAGATTTAAGATGCCATTTTTATGGGTTATTTTCATTATTCTTTTTCCTTTCTGCAAGATGAATTACAGGAATGTTGGGGTGTAAATGCGGTTTTCAGATAATCATATAGCGCATTTAAACTAATTTTTTCCTGAGTTTTTGTCTTTTGATTCTTAATAGTAATTTCATTATTATTTAATTCATCGCTACCAAGAATGCCGATAAAACGGCTATTAAGTTTGTCAGCGTTATTTAAATTGGCTTTAAAAGAACGGTTATTATAATCTGTTTCACAAATTAAACCACCCATTCTTAAAGTATTTAAAAGCTCGGAAGCTTTTTTCTTAGCGTCTTCACCAAGTGGTAAAAGATAAAAATGCACAAATTGTTCGGGTAGATTAATTAATTTATAATGATCCATAACTAATAATAAGCGCTCCATACCAAAGGCAACACCAATACCTTCTAAAGCCGGGCCTTTTAAATCCGAAACCAATCGGTCATAATGACCACCGCCGCCAAGAACATTTTGGGAGCCTAAAGCCTCTTCTGTTTCAATTTCAAAAACAGTATGGGCATAATAATCTAAGCCGCGAACTAAAAAATTATCGACTTCATACTTAATACCAATCGCATCAAGGTTAGCTAATACTGTTTGAAATCTTTGTTTGGCTTCAGTACTTAAATAATCATTAATCAAGGGAACATCTTTAAAAAAGTCTTCTTTACGACAGCTTTTACAATCAAGTAAACGTAAAGGATTCTTTTCAATCCGTTTAAGGCAATCACTACAAAGACGCGAAATAAAACCTTTAAAATAACTAACTAAAGCTTCACGGTAATTATCTCTTGACGTTTTATCGCCAAGGGAATTGACCTTTACTTTTGTATTAGGAATCTGTAGTCGCGTGATAATATTATAAGTTAAGGATATTACTTCCGCATCAAGTTCTGGCGCCTGACTTCCGATTGCTTCAAAGCCAAATTGGCTGAACTGGCGAAAACGACCCTTTTGAGGGTTTTCGTAACGAAATTGCGGTCCAATATAATAAAGTCTCGTTAAATTATTTTGCGCATACATTTTATTCTCAATAAAACTGCGGATAACTCCGGCTGTTCCTTCTGGTCTTAAGGTCATAGAACGTTTACCACGATCGATAAAATCATAAGTTTCTTTATTAACAACATCCGAGCTGTCATCAGCGTTCCGATGAAAGACAGCACTCTCCTCAAAAATTGGCGTCCTGATTTCATCGTAATTATAAAGACTCATAATTCGGTGCAGAAAGTTTTCTAATCTTTGCCATTTCTTAATCTCTTCTGGTAAAACATCATAAGTTCCTTTTGGTAATTTATACATAGTGTTTCCCTCCTTTAAAAATAAAAAACGCCCTTTAATAATATAAAGGACGAAATAATAATCGCGGTGCCACCTTTTTTCCTAAAAAAACTTTAAAGCCTTGTTTCTTTAGACTCTTCACATGTTAACGCCATGATACGTTCTTCCCTACCTAATTTTTCAGGAAAACCCTCTAAAGTGTCTAAAATCAAAATTAATGGATATTTGCACCAAACATATCCTCGCTTAAAATTTAACTTTGATTTAATTCTTTTTCTACGGTTTATTTTATTATAGTACAGTATGAACAAAAAGTCAAATCATTTTTACATTATTTAGACTCAATAACATTTTTGGTGCCCAATTCTTTATCTTTCATTATATAAAAAGTTGTACTTCTTGGAAACTTCTTAAGCCAGATAACGCCTAAAACACAAATAATAGCTGCGCCTATTGTTCCGATAATCAAGTCATTCATCGTATCAATTAAAGCTGTTCCCATTTGAGAACTCGTTATTAAATAGATTACACCATCTATTTCAATTTCTGTCAGACCATCACGCCAACGCATCATGTTAAGTCCAAAGAGCATATCCATGCCATATTCGAAAAATTCCCAAAGCGTTAAAATCGTAACTGCAAAACAAAAGGAAAATATCGCCACAAAAACTGGTGAAAGCCTGACAAAGCCTGATTGAGTTTTACTAAAGCTATAAACAATGGAAAAACCGCACATCGCTATAACAATACCGGCAATCAAATGCAAAACTTTATCAAAAAGAAAGACATGGTCATAAAATCTGAATACTTCTCCTAAAACGAAATGAGCAACAATAAAAACTGTAATAGTAATAGTTATCCAAGCAGGTATGCGAATACTAAACTTTGAACGCATCATCATCGGAATATGCAAAAGAAATATCGCAATCAAAGAAAGCAAACTATGCTCAATCATTTTTTCATGATTATTACTGACAAGCGAGGTTACGATACTGCCAATCATTGTGCCTGCAATTAAAAGCAGACAAATAAAATAAGTTACAAAAACCTTGCGAGAGCCAAAGATACGATAAAAACGATTATTTTTTACTTCACTCATTTAAAACACTTCCTATTAGTTTTCCAAGATGATTGTTACTGGTCCATCATTTATTAAGGAGACTTCCATATTTGCACCAAATGAACCCGTTTCTATTTTTAGTCTCAGAATATTTTCTAATTCTTGATTAAAAGCTAAGAAAAGGATATTTGCTTGTTCTTTTTCCAAAGAATTAACAAATGATGGACGATTACCTTTTTCTGTATCTGCATATAAAGTAAATTGACTTACACTAAGAAGCTGTCCTTTAAACTCTTTAATATTCAGATTCATTTTATTATTTGCATCTGCGAAAATTCTAAGCAAAGAAATTTTCAAAGCCATCTTTTTTACATTTTCTAAATCATCATTTTCTTTAAAACCAACTAAAATTAACATTCCTTGCTTAATTTTACCGATAATTTTAGTTTCTACAGAAACGGATGCTTCTTTTACTCTTTGAATAATTACTTTCATTAGTTACTATCCTTTTCCACTGAAATAACTGTTGACATCTTTTTGATATTTACCATTAAAGTATCTAGCTCCTGCCTTGAGGAAGCAATTAATTTAAATTTAATGATCTCTTCTAAATTACTATAATTAGTGCTGGCTTTTACCTCGCCAATGGAAAAAGAATGAGAATTGATTATTGCAATTAAATCAGAAACATTATTCCTATGGAAAACGGCAATTATCTTAATTTTAACTGGGTATTTTCTAGTTATATTAGTTGCCCATAAAACAGTAATAAAACGAGCTTCCGGTAAATCTTTTATTTTCATACAGGACTTACAATGAACAATAACGCCTGCGCCCTTAGAAACATAACCGATAATCTCTTCTCTAGGAATCGGGTAACAACAATTAGCTAATTTAATTTGCGGATTATCTAAACCCTCAATAAAAACACCAGTTTGGCTATTAGTTGTGATAATCCTGTTTGTTCTTTCGATTTGTCTCCTTAAGTTTTCATCTTTATCAATGGTTGTGCCTAAAATTTTATTAAGAACTGTTTTAGGACTAATGAGACCTTTACCAATAGCAATATAAAGTTCATCGATATTATTAATTTTGTTTTTAGAAAAATGTTCAGTAACAAAAGCATCGGTAAGCGGAGTCGTTACTCGATTTACAGTAAAATCCTTCTCTAATTCTGATTTTCCGCTAGCTAAAAGGTTATCATGATTTAGTTTATTAAGATAATTTTTGATTTTATGTTTAGCTTGTGTTGATTTAACGATTTTTAACCAAGACTCGGAAGGTCCAGAATTTTTACTGGTTTTTATCGAAACAACATCACCAGTACTTAACTCATAATCCAGAGTTACCATTTTATTATTGACTAGAGCGCCAATCGTTCTATGCCCTAAATCTGTATGAATTTTATAAGCAAAATCTAAGGGAGTTGCGCCTTTAGGAAGGTCAATAACTTCACCTTTTGGCGTATAGACATAAACATTGGCTTCTAGAATATCACCTTTAAATGAATCCAAAAATTCTTGGGCATCATCATATTCAGTGCTAGTCTCACTCATTTTTAATAAGTCACCATACCATTTAAGCTTTTCTGCAATCTCCCTTTGTTCTTTTTCTCTAGAATAATCACTATTTTCTTTATAAGACCAATGAGCTGCGATTCCATTTTCAGCAATATCATCCATCTCTCTGGTTCTAATTTGCACTTCAAAAAACTGACCGCCACCTACAATGATTGTTGTATGCAAAGATTGATACATATTATCCTTGGGGACTGCAATATAATCCTTAATTTTATTTGGTAACGGCACAAAGTGAGCATGTATCGTACCTAAGACCGAATAACAATGCTCAATTTTATCTAAAATTATCCTTAAAGCAAAGATATCATAGATTTCATCTAGTTTCTTTCCTTGCGCTAATGTTTTCTTATAGATGCTATAGACATTTTTAGTACGACCCTTAATCGCAAAATTAGGAATACTATTTTCCAGAAAACCACTGATTTGTTTGGACATGTCTTCGATTAAAAGTTCTTTTTTATTTTTTATTTCCTCGATATATTTAGTTATCTCTTCAAAAGCTTCTGGATTTATATAACGAAAAGAACGATCTTCTAATTCCGCTTTTAATTTGAACATCCCGAGCTTATGAGCTATTGGTGCATAAATTTCTAAAGTTTCTTGCCCTTTTCGGATTTGATGGGCTCGGCTCATGTCTTCCATTGTTCTTAAGTTATGTAGTCTATCAGCAATCTTAATCAAGATAACCCGGATATCCTGACTCATTGCCAAAAGCATTTTTTGATGATTTTCGATTTGAGCTTTTTCTAAACTTGCGACTTTTATTTCATTAATCTTTGTTACACCTTCAACCATCTGAGCAACATCTTTGGAGAATTCTTCCTCCAGAAAATTAAGAGTTGTTGGTGTATCTTCTAAAATATCATGCAAAAGGCCGGCAATAATCGTATTAGGGCCAGCTTTCATATCTGCTAAAATCCGACTGACTTCAATCGGATGAGAAATATAGGGAACTCCGGATTTACGGAATTGATCTTTGTGTTTTTCGCAGGCAACCTCATAAGCTTTGCGGATTCTCATTAGATCGTCTGGACAATGGATGTATGTTTCGATTATTGATAAGACTTCTAGAAATTGCGTGTCCATTTAATATTTTATTAAGGTTAAAATATCCTTATCAGTTAATTTTTTCCTACCCTCAAGTTCAACAAGTTCAATCAGAAATGCCAAACCACAGACAATTCCGCCTAGTTTTTCTATTAACTCTATCGTTGCTTTTACAGTACCACCGGTTGCGAGCAAATCATCAACGATTATTACTCTCTGACCTGGCTTAATCGCATCTTTATGAATACAAAGTGTTGAGCTGCCATATTCCAAGTCATAACTAACAGAAACAATTTCGCGCGGTAATTTATTCGGTTTTCGAATCGGAATAAAACCAATTCCTAATGCATAACTTACTGGGCAACCAAAGATAAAACCTCTGGCTTCCGGACCGACAATTACTTCTGCGTTTTTTTCTTTAGCAAACTTAATCATTTCATCACAAGCTGATTTAAAGATATAGCCATCTTGCATCAAAGGCGTGATGTCACGAAATAGAATATCAGGTTTAGGAAAATCCTTCACGTCCGCAATATATTTTTTGAAGTCCATAGAAAATACCTCCATCTTATTATTATATCACAAAATAAATATTTTCCTTAAAATTTTACATCTTTCTGCTAAATTTTCTCATTGCTTTGCCATAGATATAAGCAAGCATAACTTCGATAAGGTTTCCATTTAACAGCTATAGATTCTATTTCTGCTTTTGTTAAATTATTTCCATTTCCATATAACTGATTTACTGCTTTTCTCAAGACTACATCACCATAAGGAAAAACATCTTCCCTATGCAAACTAAAAATCAGAAACATTTCAATCGTCCAGTTGCCAATACCTTTAATCTTTGAAAGTAAGACTCTAATTTCTTCATTTGTAGATTTATCGATTGTTTCAAGATTAAGACTATTATCTTTAACGGCCTGAGCTAAATTCCTTAGATAATTTGCCTTATTTTGCGATAATCCGGCAGCTCTTAATTGATCAAGTGAAAGTTTTAAAATCCTTTCTGAAGATATTTGGTTTTCACATAAATCTGAAACTCTTTTTCTGATTTTAGCGCTTGCTTTCATGGAAATCAATTGACCGATAATTGATGTTACTAGGTCATCAAAATAACTACTGCCAAGGTAATTATATTTTTTTTCTAAAGGAATTTTTCCATATTTTCTAATAAGATTTGCCAAAATCGGATCTTTTTGCAGATGAATGAAATATTTATTTGACTTCATAAATTCTCCTTTAAATATATTTTACCAAAAAAACTCTAGTTTTAGCTGAAAATTCTCTGTCTTAAAGTCATTATTGATGCATATTATTTATAAGGGTGAATCAAGAGTGAGTAAAAACTTCATATATAAATTTTCTGTTATACTAATAATCGGCTTCATAATTAAAATGCTCGGTCTCTTAAATCGGGTGATAATGGCTAGAGTTCTTGGCATAGACGGTATAGCTTTATTTTCCTTAGTAATGCCAACAATGGGTTTATTTATTACTTTGTCACAGTTCGGATTACCGATTGCGGTTTCCAAAATTGTTTCGGAGAATAAAGTCAAAGAAACTTATTCCAATCGAAATATTGTAATTAAATGTGTAATTTTTAGTACTATTTTAAGTGCCTTCCTCATTGTTATATTTTTATCAATATTAAGACCACTTACTGAAGATTGGCTGCGAAATGATAATCTATATTATCCATTACTAATGATTATCCCTTTAATTCCACTTTGTAGTTTTACAGCGATTCTAAAAGGTTATTTAAATGGTCATAAAATCATTGATATTTCTTCTAAAAGTATGCTCTTTGAACAAATCGTCAGGATTATTGCAGCAATTATCTTAATCTTTGCGGTAAGAGAACGTGGCATTGTCGCTATGGTTACTGTTGCGATTATCGCCATATCTATTGGTGAAATTACGGCTTTAGGATATCTACTTTTTAAAGTATCAAAAATGACAAAACTAAAATTTACGATTACTAAATCAGAAGAAAAAGAATTAAACAAAGTCTTAAAGATATCTTTGCCGATAACATTATCTAGAATTTTTTCATCAATTAGTAATTTTTTGGAACCAATTATTTTTACGGCCGCTTTATTAACCTTAGGTATTCAAAGAGATCAGATTGCCAGACTTTTCGGATCGATTAATAGTTTTGCCCTAAACTTACTTTTATTTCTTTCCTTTTTAACTTATACTTTATCTTCAATACTTATTCCTCAAGTATCTGAGCTATATGTTAAAAAAGATTATAAAAAAATTGAAAATATTGTGCGTATTTCCAATTTCTTCTGTTTTTATTTTGCGGGGCTTTCTACAATTATTTTAATGCTTTTCCCTTTTGAATACATGAATTTAATTTATGGCTCAGAAAATGGCGCAAGATTTGTCTTATATATGGCTCCATTCTTCTTTGTCTATTACTTTCAAGCTGTTTTTGTTGCTGTTTTACAGTCAGCCAATAAAGCACATTTATTACTGTATATCAATATTTTCGGAAACATCATAAAATTGATTTTAATATTCTTCCTAACAACGGTACCTGAAATAAATGCTAACGGTTTAGCGATAGCGATTATCTTTATTGTTTTATTTAATACAGTAATGTATTATATAATCTTACGTAAAAACAACTTATATAGAATTAATCCTAAAACCCTAATTTTAGGAGTCGGACTAATAGTTTCTATGTATTTTTTAGGACAGAACCTATTTACTTCAATGAATAATTATCTAGTAGTATCGGCAATAATCTTTATGACTTATACAATAATTCTTTACGGCTATTATCAATTAAAAGCCAAAAAATTACTCGACGACTTCCGGAATCCATAATTGCTTATTTTTATATGAGGCATAAGGAGTTTTTTTAAGGCTGGTATTTAACCTTATTAACTCTTGTTCTACAAACTCTTTATTAATCTCTAATAATTCCAGATTTTCACTAATGATAGAACCGGAAATAATTACAGGCAAAGCAACCATTCCTTCTGAAGGCGTTGCGAAAAGACTAAGCTGACCATTTTTTTCCAAAATAGCTAAAGAAATTTCGGAGATACAATTGATTTGATTATTCCGCATTTGCATAATAAGATCAGAGATGGTGTAGGTGTTTTTGCGCATAGTGTTGAGGCGCAATCTTCCTTTATGCACAATTACAGATCTTTTTCCATCTAATATCCTTCGAAAAGGAAATGATTTCATTTTAAAATAGGAAATAGTTCTTAACATAACCATCATCGTTAACAGTGTAAAAGCAATAGGCCAATAAGATTTATTTACATCTTCAATAGTGACTGCCGCAATATCAGCTATCATCAAAGCAATAACAAAATCTAATATTGTTAATTGAGCAATTTCCTTTTTTCCTAAGAAACGCATTATAAAAGCAATCAGGAAATAAAAAAGAACAGCTCTTCCAAGAGTCTGTAAGAAGACTTCCATTAAAATAAACACCTCAATATATTTTCGGTAATATATTTTAAAACTATACATATAATTTACTAGGTGAATATTATGTCCTTAGCAAAAAAAACAGCTAAAATTTATTTAATTTTTGGAATTATTTCTCTTCTATCAGTTTTTACTTTTGCGCTTTTGGTAATGTTTAACAGACTTCCCAGTGATGATAATTCCTTAAGCCGAAACATTTTTTTCACTGGATTAGCCTTATTTCTAATTCTTGGTTTTATTAGTGGTAATTGCCATCATAAAAAAGGTGTATTAATTGGACTTATTTATTCTTCTTCAGTGATTTTGTTAGCTCTTTTAGTTAATTATCTTGGTTTTGATATTTTACCAGATTTAATGACTATCGTTAAGTGGGGCGCATTCATTGTTGCGAGTATAACTGGTGCAGTAATTGGTGTCAATTTTAAGAAATTTATCTAGATTAATGCTCTACAACAAATAAAGATCTCTAACTACAAAGGAGGTCTTTTCATTTTATCAATGTCAATCTTTTATGTATTAAATTTAAATCAAAATTAAACTTTTCTTCTAATCTCCAAGCTTCAAGGCCGTCTTTTTCTTTACGGGGTATGATATGAATATGAAAATGAGGCACAGTTTGTTGCGCTGATTCGCCATTGGCATTAAATGTATTTATGCCAGTGAATCCGCACTTTTCTAGCAGATGCTTAGAAATAATTTTAGTAGCTTTCGCTAACTCAATTACTTGTTCTTCACTAGCATCGAGTAAGTTTACACAATGTGTTTTAGGAACTAAAATTATATGACCTTCTGCGTTTTTAGCAATATCTAAAAATGCCAGCACATAATCGTTTTCATAAATTTTATAACACGGTGCTGTTTGTGCTATAATTTTGCAGAAAATACAGTTTTCCACATCACTAACCTCTTTCTTTAATTTTGAGTCCCGACATAAATAAGGCAAACATTGAATTCTGTCTTTAGAATTCGTCAACAAGACTTTCCAGTATTAACTTTTTCATTTATAATAACATTTGGCTGTTGAGTACTGTGTTAAAGTCATAGATAACATTAATATTTTTATGCGATTAATCTATTATACCATATATAATTTAACTTGCACTTTCAAATAAAAACCACTCATTATAAAATGAATGGCTTTGAAATTATTTAAGCTAAATGTTTTAAAACTTCAATAAGGTCATCTTTTTTCATAGCTGAATAACCTTTAATTCCTTTTTCTTTAGCATCGGCTTTTAAAGCAGTCAAAGTCATTGATTGTAAGGCCATAGCTTTTAATTCTAATTTACTCATAGAATCAAGATCGCTACCAGCTGGCGCTTTTTTAGCAGTAGCCCGTTTAGCTTTAACCGGAGCTTCTTCACCTTCCGCAACAACCTTTTTGGCAGGTGCTTTTTTCGGTTTAGCGGCAACTTCTTCAGCTTTTTCAGCAACAATTTTTTTAGCTGGCGCTTTTTTCGCTTTTGGAGTTTTTTCAGTAACAACTGCTTCTGCTTTAGTTTCTGCTTTTTTAGTTGCGACTTTTTTTGGTTTTTCGACAACTTCAGCTTTCACGGCAGGAGCCTTTTTAACTTTTGGAGCCTCTTCCACGGCTTCAACTTTTTTAGCTGGGGCTTTTTTCGGTTTTTCAGTAGCTACTGGTTCAATCACAACAACTTTTGCTTCAGGAGCCGCTTGTTTAACTTCTTCTTTAACAACAGGCGCAACTACTTTTTTAACTGGTTTTTCAGCTTTTACCGGAGTTGGTTTAACTACTGCTTTTTCTGCTTTAGCTTTTGGAGTAACTGGTGCTTTTACAGCGCTAGCTTTAACTTCAGCCATTAATGCTTGAACATTAACTTCTTTAGGCGCAACAACTTTAGCATTCTTTTGGTTTTCTTTGGCGATATTAACTAATTTTGTAAAGCCTTTAGGATCACTTACAGCCATTTCCGCAAGCATATTACGGTTAACTTGAATATTAGCTTTAATTAAACCTGAGATGAAAAGTGAATATTTATAATCATTTTGTTTACAAGCAGCGTTAATACGTGAAATCCATAATTTACGAAAATTACGTTTACGCTGACGGCGATCACGATAAGCATAAGCTAATGAGCGCATTACCTGCTCGTTGGCTGTTTTATATAAAGCATGTTTTGATCCGAAATATCCTTCGGCGCGGTTTAATACCTTTTTGCGTCTTTTACGAGTGACGACAGTATTTTTTGTTCTTGGCATTTATATACCCTCCTATAATAAATTGGAAATCAAAGATTTTATTCTTTTATAATCACTTTGACTTACAGTTGTCTTTTTTCTTAATTGGCGATTTTGTTTAGTTGATTTGTTTTGTTTAAGATGGCTGGTATATGCATGTCCTCTTAAAAGTTTTCCGCTTGCGGTTACTTTGATACGCTTTTTTAAACCGCTATGTGTCTTCATCTTTGGCATAATATTTCTCCTATTCTTTTTTAGGTCCTAAAACCATAATAATTGTCCTAGCTTCTTGTTTGATATCTGATTCAATCTTCGCATGTTCCATAAGCTCTTCCCGAAAATTAATCATAACTTTTCTGATAATATCAGTATGAGTGATCATTCGACCAGAAATACGGATGGATACTTTTACTTTGTCACCACTTGTCAAAAATTTAATTGCATGTTTCAGTTTTGTATCAAAATCGTGCTTGTCGATAGTTGCGCTTAAACGAATTTCTTTAAGTTGAACAATTTTTTGATTCTTTTTGTTTTCCTTAGTTTTTTTCTGTAACTCGAAACGGTATTTGGAATAATTCATAAATTTTCCTACCGGTGGCACTGCTTTTGCGGCCACAAGCACTAAATCTAACTCGCGGTCATAAGCCATTTGAATAGCTTTTTCCGTAGGAATAACACCAAGCTGTTCGCCGGTTTCGCTGATTACCAATACTTCCTTGGCCTTGATTGCTTCGTTGACATTATCATCGTGATCTTTTTTGACAGGCAATTGTCGATTTATAGTATATCCCCCCATATTTGATATCAAAAAGAAAAAACGGGCAAAAGTGCCCGCTTGTCTAAAGTGTTATATGTTTAATGACATTTTACCTAAAGCTTAAGCAATCAGGTGAGAAGCAGGTCTTCTTCTTTCCATTTCTATTTAATTGACTAAGTTATTTTACTACATTTGATTGCATTTGTCAAGTATTATTTTACTTTTTTCGCTTTTACACCATAAAATTTACAAAAACAGGAATTAGACTTAAATAAAGCACTATAATTTCTTTGTTATATAAAGATAAAAACTTCCAACTGAAAAAAGAGCTATTAAAATAAGGATTACCGCGATATCATTATTAAATATTAGTTCTTCATTTTGAAGGTAAAGCAATGGCATAAAATTAAGGATTGTTACTAATTCATGATCATTATAAATAAGCGTTGTGGCAATTAAAATAATTAAAGGCAAAAGGCTTATAATGATTGTTTCCAAAATCAAGTTTAGAAAATAGGCAATAATCAATAAAAATAATGAAAATACTAAAATATTAACAAGTGATTCGCGAAATCTGGATAATATAATTTCTAAATAACTATTCTGCACTATTAATGTACTAAAAGTTATAATCAACAAATTGTAAAAAATGAAAATAAATAAAGTTAAAATAAATTTAGTCGAAAAAATAAAACCTCTTCTATAATGACTTAAAAGCAATATTTCATAATTATTTTTGTATTTGTTTGGGACTAATAGAACAATCAATATACCATTCATTAATAAAATGATATTATAGTAATTTACTAAAAAAGTATTTCTTAATTCTTCAGCATAGAGAATTTTATCGATAAACGAACTAAGAGCAATATTAGAGATTAAAGCATAACTAAGGATTATTACTAGTGAACTAAAAAAATAACAAATAAAAAATAAATTATATTCACATAAAAAATGGGTTTTGATTAGTTTATTTGCCATGTTGTATCAGCAATATTTTCAAATATCTCATAATGATGAGAAACAAGGATAATAGTCTTTCCTTGTTTCTTTAATTCTAAAAAAATATCTTTTAGTGATTCAAGCGTTAATTTATCCAGATTAGCATCTACTTCATCAAATAAATAAATTTCAGCCTTCTTCATTAAGGCAACAATTAAAATTACTTTTTGTTTCATGCCCTTTGACATTTTACCGATTTTTATATTTGGCAGTTTAAAACGAATCATTAAACTTTGGTAGTCACCATCAAACAAACTAAAAAACTCAAATGCAAATAAATGACTAGGTAAATTAAGATAATCAGGACAATAACTAAACATTTCTTTTAACTGATGTTTCTTGTTTAAAAGCGGGATTAAGCCTGTTGCTATTTTAAGTAACGTAGTTTTACCAGCGCCATTGCCACCTTTAAAAAGATTAATTGTTTTAGTTTCAATTTTCAAATGAAAGTTATTAAATATTTTTCTTTTCCTATAAGAAAAATTCAGATTAGTCAAGTGCATTTATCTGAACAACTCCTTCAATCAAATTAAGATTATTAATTATAAAAAAGTTAAAATTATCAAGATAATAAACGTATTCGTTATCATTATAAAGATAGGTGATAATCAGATAACTTGTTTCAACTAAAATATTTCGTTGATATTTAAGTGGTAAAAATAAGTAAGTTGAAATATTAAAAGATATTGGCACAAATTCTTCTTTTTCCCCCAAAAAATCATACGACTTTTCTATTATTGATTCAATACTTTCAGTATTTGCATAATTGCCATGAGAAAGTTTAAGAAGCTCTTTTGAATCAACCGAAACAAAATTACTCGCTAGCGAAATATCAGTAATTTTAATATTATTATTTTTAGGATTAATTTTAGTTATAATCGCCGCTAAGTTTGTTGAACCATTAAATTCATTTGTAATTCCAAACAAATCATCAATAGTTATGTGCGCTGGTTTTCCTATATCTTCAACATATCGAAGACTGAATTCACCAAGAGGAATTATTAAGGCTTGCGATAATTTATTAGTGATCGTTAAAGTTGCTTCAGTAAGTAATAAATCATTTTGAAGATTTGGTATCTTAAGAACGAATTGATAAAGAAAGTAATTCGTTTTTTTATATTCACGAACACTTTGAAAATATATTGAATCTAATTCGATTGCTAATTTATTTATCTCTGCACCATCAGAAAGTAAAATACTTTCGATATCCTCTTTTGATTGGAAAAGATGATTAATTTTATTAAAATAAATCGGATATTTTATTTTTGTTTCTTCGTTATATAGATACGAATAATTTTTATTAACAATCAGATATTGATCAGCAAGTTTTGTTGAATTAAAAAAAATGAAATAACAGATAACAGCTAAATTAATAAATAACAAACCGATAAAAATTGATTTTTTTATCATACTGGTACCTTCTCAAGTCTAGTATACTCTGTACTCATATTAAAAATCTCATAGCCTCCTGTGATTCTTCTTATCCAGAATAAATACTTTGAAGCTACACCGTTTTCTATATGCCCATGACCAATTACATATAAATTAAGCATATGCCCTGGGTCGATATCAAATTTTAAGTTGAGTTTTTCTTTTTCGCTTTTATCTTCTTCGCTACTTGAACTAAGTTTTAGTTCAGAGTTTAATCCTGACTTAAACTTTTTGATATCACCAGATGTATTAAACTTTATATTACCACTAGCAGAAAGTGAAGTCTTTTTTGAAACAGTTCGTTCATAATTGTATTCATATTTAATAGCGGTCGGCGAATCATTATAATAAGAAAATAGTATTTCTTTAACATAATTGATTTCAAAACTACTGACTTTATGGGTGCGCCAACCAGAAAACATTCTTTTCTCTACTTTTCGATAATGATTTTTAAGTTCTTCTTCAGTGAAATCCCTTAAAAGTTTACCGCCAATACATTCAATTTCTTTAAAGCTCAAATGACTGGCATAAATATTTCCGATACTAAAAACAGTTATTAACAAAGCTAATAAAACAATAATTTTTTTCATATTAATTTCTCCTTTTGATAAATATTTAAAAGAGAAATATTATTTTACTTTAAATTAAAAGGGAGAAAACCGATGACTTGCGCCATTGTTTCTCCCTTATTGAATTATCGCATAGTATTTTTTACTATTTAAACTTAAAACTTTTTCTTATTGCTCTAGTAAGTTCTCCTGTTTTATCTTGGCCGTGCTGCCAATACATTACCCCCGCCAAACCTTTTCTTTCTACATATTGACACTTAGCGATTATTGATCGCGGACTATCATATGAAACAAATATTTGATTATTACTATCTAAAGCATAGGGCTGTTCACATTCTACATCATAATACTCAATGAAAGTTCCCTGATCCAAATTTTCCTTTATCTGCGTATAACTAAAAGATTTATCTCCTACCCATTTTTCATTCTCATCTTTAAGTTGTGACATACCATAATAAGCTAGTCCCGCAATTAATTTATGATTAGGAACACCTAAATCATTAAATATTTTTACACTTTCATCAATACTACAAGTTTCCAGTGTCCGATTTTTAGTCGAAGGATATAAAGCATTATGATATTGTCTCTGGTTATTAGTCATACCATAAGTCATCATATTAACATAATCAATATATTTAATAGCGTTAAACAAATCATAACAAGGTGGTTGCCAACGTCCGCCAGTAATCGGTGTAGTAAGCAAATGATGAGGATTATTAGCTTTTATTTGCTTATATAATTCTTCCATCAATAATGTAAAGGTTGGTGCTTGCTCTAAGGTAGGTGTTTCCCAATCAATATCGATACCGTCAAGTTGATATTGATTTAAGAGCTCCACGACATTTTTGCTGAATAAAACCCTCGATTCCTGAGTTGCAGCAATATCAACAAATTCATCAGATTGGCCACCACCACCAATCGAAAGTATCAGCCAACAACCATGCTTGCTAGCACCTGCTTTTAAATATTTGGAAATATTTTCCAAACAATTTATAGTGCTTGGATGCTGAAGTAAGTTTCCTTTTTTATCAGCTAAGGCAAAGGCCGCAAAAATTATTTCCATTGTTTCAAAATATTCTTGATCTGCAATCTCATAATTAGTATAAATATAACTTGAAGCAATTGATTTAGTTAAACTTTTATACCCTTCGCTAATAACCTTAAATTCAACTGTTTTATTTGAACCATTATGATAAAGATTAGCTGTTAAAATAATTTCATGAGCAATATAATCCCGTTTAAACTCACCAGATGCTGACAAAATCTCTGGTTTACTTGATTGCCATTCAATTCTAGCGCCAGTTTTTTCATCTTTTATCGGGAAAACAATATTACTTTTAACAAGCTTATTATTAAATAGTTCCTGCAAATCTTTGCTTATCGCATCTAAAATCATAATGCCTCCTTATTCATCAATCGTTTTCAAGAATTATATCATAATCACCTTAAAAAGAAAAGCCCTATCACTAGATAGAGACTCACCTACATTTTAACTTCACTAATGCCTTGATCGCATTTATTGCCCCAAGCATCAAGTAGTTTTTTGTTTCTGTAAACACAGATAATTTCACAATTATTTGGACATTGGCTACATTCTATGCCTTTAGTTTCAAATTCAACATCACTAATGTTAAAATCAAATATAATTTCTTCTGCTTCATTTTTACATAAAACAGCTACGCCAAGAGCTCCCATTAAATGACCTTTCGGATCAACATAAACTGGTAATCCAAGTTCTTCTTCAAAAGCTTTGACGACAGCAGCATTTTTACTAGTTCCGCCTTGAAAAACAATTGGTGCTTTAATTTGTTTGCCTTTAGCGACATTATTCAAATAATTTAGGGCAACAGCACGACATAGCCCCGCAACGATATCAGCTTTACTATATCCAATTTGAGCTTTATGAACAAGGTCACTTTCCGCAAATACAGTACATCTTGCTGCAATTTTAGCCGGATTTTTACTAGTTAAAGCTAACTCAGAAAATTGATTTAATTCCAAATCCAAACGTTTGGCCTGGCTACTTAAAAATGATCCAGTTCCCGCAGCACAAAGTGTATTCATTGCATAATCCATCACCACACCATTGTTGATTAAAATAATCTTTGAATCTTGTCCGCCAATTTCTATAATTGTTTTAACGTCTGGAACTACCGATAAAGTTCCAATCGCGTGAGCAGTAATTTCATTTTTAATTATTTTAGCTCCTAAAGAGATGCCAATTAATTTTCTAGCCGAACCAGTTGTTCCGATATTAACTACAGTATAGGAAGAATCAAGATTTTTGTGTAATTCTTTAATTAGGTTTTTAACAGCCTGAATAGGATTTCCTTGTGTCCATAAATAAGCCTCCGTTAGGATTTTGTTGCTTTCGTTAATAATAACACCTTTAGTGGAAATTGAGCCGATATCAATTCCTAAATATGCTTTTTTCATCGTTTTTCCTCTCTTTTCATTTCCAACATATCAACAAAAGCTTCTAATCTGGTATGAACACCTGTTTCACTTGTTTCAGTATCAAAAGTGAAATAAATAATTGGTATATTATAATCTTTAGAAATATTTTGTAAAATCGTCATTGCGGTTATTTCTGGTGAGCAAGTAGCTGCTTTCATATGGATGATTCCATCTAAACCATTTTTAGCCATTTCTTGAGCAAGCACAACGGTATTAGTCGCATTGCCTCCCATGTTATATTCTGCATAATCACTTTTAATACCAATAAAATTTTCCAGATTAAACAATGTATTAACAAGATAGGTCAAAGTAATTGGCCTGTGCATTTCTATTTTATTTTCTTGAAGCCATTTCTCTATATAACAGTTTCCATGTGGCTCCATTACCGAGTACAAATCACCGATTAAACCAATGCGAAGTGGTCTTTCTGGTTTCATAATTTCAATTTTCTGAAAAATATTTTTGTACTCATTTCCAATTTCTGCTGCTTCTTTTTTTGATAGACTTTTAAAAACATTTTTCAAGTAAGCCTGATAATTTTCCTCAAATTGACCTTTTTGAAGCTCAAAAGCAATATTTAAACGTAAATAATCTCCTAACTCATCCATATCAATCGCAATCTGCTTTAACAAATCTAAAGTTTCAGTAAAACTTTCTACTTTCAACTCTGGATTCCACTCTTTTAAAATCTTAAACATTTTAATTGCATTAGCATTATATTCAAAAAGATTAAGCATCTTGAATTCATAACCCAAATCAGTAAGTACTTGCTTAAATAAAACATCAAAAAAACCTAAGCGACATCCTGTTCCTACAACAAATAAAATATTTGCGCCTAATTCCAAAGCTTCAATATAATTACCTAAGACAATCTTAAAAGGTGTACAGATTGTATCCGGGCTATTTTTAGCACCAATTTCCACTGTTTTCTTAGTTGTTTTCGGACAATTAATTGTTTTATAGCCTAAACATCTTTCAATCAACATATTAGCAAGTAAGGAATAGTCTCCTAAATGTGGAGTACAAACAATATTTTCTTTAGCGGACACCTTTTACACCTACCTTTTTAGAAGTTAAAATATCTGTAAAACTTTCTAGTCGTGTCATTAAGCCCGCACTAGCATCAAGTTCGTCAAACATCAGTGATAAAATTGGTTTATCATTAGTAGTTCTTATGATTAGTTCATTAACAATTGAGTCTGGCATACAAGGAAAAGTAGAGATTAAAACAATACCATCAATCTGTTCTTTATAAAGTTCTAAACCGCCAACTAATTCTGTACTTGGACGCCAATAAATCCGGGAATATTTTTCTTTAGCCCTTTGTTTAGCTTCTTTAAAGTCGACGATATCAGCGAATATAACTTCAATATTTTGTTCTTTAAAAAATTTTAAAACACTTTCTCCGATAGCGGCATCAAAGGTATTATAACTATGGGAAACAATTAATACTTTTAAATTCTCACTTTTTAAGAGTTCTTGTTGCTTTATAATAGCTTCTGATCTTATTTTTTCAGCTTTATCTAAAGCTTGCAAATAAGCTATTTTACTTTCTTCCGAAGTCTTTCCAAGCGCTTCGCCAATAGCGATAAAGGCATCTTTTTCCGTTTTCCGAAAATTATAATTGATATTGGCATGTAACAGTTTAGCTTCTGGAAATGTATTAACAACAAGATCATAAATACCAAAAAGTCTTGTACAAAATTCTTCTTTAACTCCCGTATTTTCAATACGTGGAACAAAGATATAATCGCATTTATCTAAAAGATACTCAACATGACCAATATAAATCTTTGATGAATAACAAGCTTCATCAATAGTATTGAAATTGCCATTTCTAATAATTTTTTTATTTGTTGGCGGGCTTACCACTGTCTCGATCCCCAAATTCTCAAAAAAAGTTAACCACAAATCTTTATAGGAATGATATAATAATGCCCTTGGAATCCCTATCTTCAAAAGCTTCCCCTACCTTCCATAAATTTATAAAAAATTATATCACAAAATTTTCACAACTATCCCTTTATTTTGAAGATAGAATTAAAGAAATTAGTATTTATCATTGATAATAGCTTTAAATTAGAGTTAGTTATTACTAATAAAACTATTAAAAAGCAAAATAAAAACCAAAAGTTTAATCTTTTGGCTTATAATTTATTAGGAAATTTTAATATGTTTTAAAACAATTTTTTCTAATTTTTCTTGATTTTTTTCGATTTCTTCTACTAATCTTAATTGATTTCTTGCGCGTTCTAAATTATGATTTATTCGATGGACTCGAAAGTAATGGTCACCAGCAATATGGTCATGCAAAAAACGCATTCCTAATTCCAAAGCTATTATTTTATAACCATTAACAAGATTCTCTAATTCAGCTTCATTTAAAATATCTTTTGCTTCGCTAAGAAATCCTTTAGTAAAAGACTCAAAAAGATTAAAATCAATTTTCACTTTATCTAAATCAGTTTCATCTTCGGCTGCTAAGGAAGCACCAATTCTTAAGGCATCACCATAATCATAGAGTACACTTCCGGGCATAACTGTATCAAAATCAATCAGACAAAGGCTTTTTTGATTATGCTCACAAATCATTACATTGTTAAGTTTAGTATCATTGTGGGTAACCCGATAAGGAATAGTTTTGTCTTCAAGCATATCAGTAATTATTGACATAACATTTTCCCGCTTATAAATAAAATCGATTTCCGGTTGACATGATTCAACTCGATTAGCCGGATCAATTTCCACAATTTCTTTAAAATCATTAAAACGCTTAGGCGTATTATGGAAATCAGGAATCGTTTCAAAAAGCGTTTCAATCGGAAAGTCCATTAATAGGCGCTGAAATTCACCGACAGCTCTTCCAACTTCATAATATATTTCCGGACTAGAAACTTCTTCAAAAGTTTTTCCGCCTTCAATAAACTCATAACAGCGAAAAAAATTACTACCAATCGTGACTATATCTTGATTTTGAACTGTACGGATAATATTAAGAACAACCCGATTCGGATTCTTACCTTCAAAAATGGCTTTTCTTTTTAAGTGTTCTGTGACCATTTCAATATTCTTCATAACTCCCCAAGGATTTTTAAAAACCGTAGAGTTTATTTGCTGGAGAATATATTTTTTTTCTGGAAAGGTGATCAAATAAGTTTTATTGATATGTCCTCTTCCATATTCCTTAATCGATAAAATATTTTTTTCATTAAAATATTTCTTTATGACATCCTTAAACATTTTACTTTCCTTTCGCCATGAAATTCTCGATATCTGCGATTTCTTTAATAATATTTGCGGATAAATTTATTGCGCCTTTTTCCGTAATAAGAATATTATCTTCAATGCGGATACCAATGCCCTCAGAAGCGATATATAAGCCTGGCTCAACAGTTAAAACCATACCAGGTAAAATAAGATTAACATTGCCTGGATCATGAACATCAAGTCCTAAAGAGTGACCAAGCCGATGATAGTAGTATTTACTGACTTCCGAATCTTCTTTTATTAAATTTAATTCCTTAAGTCCTTTTATTAAAACATTACGAGCAAGATTTTCAAATTCGTTCATTGTCATGCCTGGCTCTACTTTAGCTATCGCTTCTTTATTAGCATTTAAAACAACCTGATAGATTTCTTTCTGTCTTTTAGTAAATTTACCATTTAATGGAAAAGTACGGCTGATATCTGAGGCATAATTCTGAAATAAACAACCTAAATCAAATAGTATCAAAGCATTTTTATCTAACGGCGCATTATTTTTTTCATAATGAAGGATTGTTGCGTTTTTTCCGCAAGCCGCAATAGTATTAAAAGATTCTTTAGTGTTATTTTCATAAAGCGTTTTAACATAATGGAATTCTAGCTCTTTTTCTGTTTTTGCTTTATCAACATTTTTCATTAAAGCTTGGATTCCTGAATCAGTAATTTTAATAGCTTCTTTAATCATCTTAATTTCAGATTCATCTTTTATTGTGCGCATATCTGTAATTATATTGTATGAGTTCTCAATATTGATATGCGGAAATTTTTCTTTAATTTCTTTAGCAAAACTTACAGGTTTTGGTGTAAATTCTAATGGATAACGATTTTCTAAATCAAGATAAAGATTATTAATTTCTCCTAAGGAATTTCTAGTCATCTGTAAAAAGTTAAAAACATCTGCTTGAAATTTTTTGATAAAGCGAACATCTTTAATCATTGATTTATTAGATGCTTCTTCCTTAGAAATTGTTTCACCAACCCAAAGCGCCATTGCTGGATCAAGTTCCTTAATATAAAGATAACCATCCATTTTATTGGTTGTCTTAATTAAAACTAAAGCAATTCCTTCTTCTTCAATTCCCGTTAAATAATAAAAATTGCGATTAACATGAAAGTGAAACTTAGCGTCACAACTTTTATGAGCCGCAAAACCAGAAAAAAAGATTGCGATACTGTTTTCCTTTAAATTATTAAGGAAAATTTCTCTTCTTAATTGATAATTCATTTTAATATCCCTCTTCTAAAATATGATTGACTGCTGCTTTTAGTGCTAAAAGTTTTTTTGTAGCACTTGTTTCACTAACATCTTTGACACCAAAATAAATCTTTAACTTTGGTTCAGTTCCACTTGGTCTTAAAATAAACCAAGAATCATCGGAAAACAAATAACGGATTACATCAGCTACAGGAAAATCAAGATTTGAAATTTTTCCGTTTTCAAATGTTTTTTGCTTAAGAAAATCTTCTTTTTTAATAAGATTAAAACCATTAAGTTTAATTTCCTTATTTCGGAAAAAATCAATGATTTCTTGCATCTTAGCTAAACCTTCAAGTCCGCTAAAACTTAAATTAAGAATATCTTCTTGATAATATCCGTATTGTTGGTAAATAGCCTTTAGATAATCAAGCATCGTCATATCTTTAGTTTTAAGATAAGCAGCTATCTCCGCTAAAATTAAAACTGACTGAATCGCATCCTTATCCCGAACAAAATCTTTTTGCAAGGAACCAAAAGATTCTTCGTAACCAAAAACAAATTCACCAGTTCCAGCTTCCAATTTTCTGATTTCTGCGCCAATATATTTAAAGCCTGTTAAAGTAGTTTTAGTTTTAAGACCATAATTTTTAGCAATCTCTAATGGTAAAACTGAAGACACGTTAGAAGTAAAAACATAACCATTTTCTGGTAAAGTTCCTAATTTCTTACGATATTTAGCGATATAATCCATTGTAATTACCGCTGTTTGATTACCATTAAGTAAAATATATTCGTTATTATGTAATACGGCGATACCAACTCTATCAGCGTCAGGGTCAGTAGCTAAAGCGATTAAAGCCTTATGGCTTTCAGCTAATTTTATCGCTTCTGTAAAAGCTTTTCTGTCTTCAGGATTAGCTGATTCTGTGCCAGAAAAATTAGGATCTTCTGTCATTTGCGATAAAACTGGTAAAACAGCATAACCTAAGCTTTTTAGCAAATCTACTGTAATTGTACTTCCCGTTCCATGAAGTGGTGTAAAAACCAATTTAAAATCTTTTGGCAAATCAGGATTTAACTGGATAGTTTTTACTAAATCAAGATATTGTTTATCAAAATTTGCCTCGAGATAATGAATATTATGATGATTTTTACTTGTTTCAATCGAAAAATAGTCATCAATATTTTTAATTTCTTTTATAATCATATCTGCTTCTTCTGGCAAGATCTGACACCCAGAATCATCATAAATCTTGTAGCCGTTATATTCTTTAGGATTATGACTAGCTGTTATCATGATACCACCGCAACAACCGAAATGACGAACCGCAAAAGATAATTGCGGAGTTGGCCGCATATTTTTAAAGAGATAAACTTTAAAGCCCTGAGAAACTAATACTTTAGCTGCTTCTAAAGCAAATTCTTTAGAAAAGTTTCGATTATCATAACTGATAACTAACTTTCCACCTGCATGTTTATTGTTAAGATGACGGGCTAATCCTAAAGTCGCTTTTTGGACAATATAAATATTCATTCTATTTGTTCCAGGTCCTAAAATACCTCGCATACCGCCAGTACCAAACTCAAGATCGCGATAAAAGCTCTCTTCAATTTCTTTTGGTGATAAAGCATTTAATAAATTTTTCAGATTCGCTTCAAGATAGGGATAGTTGCGCCATTTATCATAATTTTTCTGATAGCTCATTTTTGGCCTCCTATTATTGTTAATATTATATCTTATATTAGGAAAATAGTCAAAGTAAATTAACAGAAAAGTCTATCTTTAAGGGTTGTTAAATAGACTTTATTGGTTATCAATCGCATTATCTCTTGATATCGGTTGTAGAGTAGTTCTCTCTTATCTTGTATTAATAATCAAATTGAATTTTCTCTAAGTCCTTTAGGGTAATGATTTTTAAGTTTGTTATTTTTAGCCTTAAAACCACCTAGTGCTGCTCCTTCTACCAGTAATGCGCCAAAACCACAGGCAACGTCAGCTTCTATTTCTAAGCCTTTAAGATATTGTTTGATTCTAATATCTGAAGCTTTAAGATTTAATTTTCGTTTAAATCGATGCCCAAAAGTCATAAAAAACTGGTGGTGAGGCACTAAATTCTTTTCCGAATCAAAAATTGTAACTCCTGGCAAAAAAACTTGGCTCGGTGGCAATAAAAAATCAGAATCAAAAACAATAATTGGTTTCCCATTATATTCTTTAATGATTAGATCCTCAGAAAAATTCAATATACCTGCTAAAAATTTTTCGATTTCCAATTTTTTTTGTCTGGACAATTCCCGATAATAGGCACCTTTAAGTTTATTTTTTTGTTCATAACCATGCTTCTTCATTAAGGCCATAAACTGACCTTCCCCAGTTAAATGCGGATATGCTCTTCTTGTCTTTTCTAATCCTGAAATTACTCCGGGTTTAGTTATATTTTTAATATTATCTGGTACTTCTAATAAACTATACTCTGGATAATCTTCTAAAAACGTCTTAATAACAAACTCATTTTCTTCAGGCGCAAAAGTGCAAGTTGAATACAATAAATGACCTTGATCCGCAAGCATTATACTAGCATAATCTAAAAGTTCTTTTTGTCTTTCTGCACAGCCCAAAACACTATTTAGCGACCATTCCTTTATTGCTTCAGGATTTTTTCTGAACATTCCTTCACCTGAACAAGGTGCATCGAGAATAATATAATCAAAGTAACCAGGATAAGTTTCTGCCAAAACTTTAGCATCTAATGAAGAAACTATAACATTGACTAACCCTAAACGTTCAATATTACCAACTAATATCTTTGCTCTTTTAGGATTAATCTCATTAGCTAAAATAAATGCATTCTCATTTTGAGCTAGCTGCATTGTCTTACCACCAGGAGCGGCACATAAATCGAGAATTCTTACTTTACGATTAACTAGTGGTAAACAATTAATCGGCATCATCGCCGAAATTTCCTGAACATAAAAACAACCAGCATGATGATAAACACTACGGCCAGGTTTTTCTGAATTAAAAGAAAATGAATAATCAGAAAAGCTAATTTTTTCCAAAGCAAATGGCGAAAGAATACTAAATTTTTCTGGCATTATTTTATAACGATTAACATTTAATGATTGATTTGGTTTATTTCCATAACTTTCAAGAAAAGCATGGTATTCTTCTCCTAATAAAGTTTCTATGCGCTTTAAAAATTCAGTTGAAAGTAGTTTTTTCATAGATAAGGGTAAAAAGGTAAATTACGAATTACTGTGAAAACAAACAAAAAGATTCCGCAAGCAATAATAAAAGCATAGCTAATATTAAGTGACTGCTTAAAGCGGATTCGTCGGTAGATATTGAAAATATATATAAAAGTTATGACAAAAAATAAAATAAAGAAAGCAAAATTATATTGCATTGCTTCAATAAAGCGAAAGGTTAAAATTGCGATAACGGCACGGGTTGCACCGCAACCAGGACAACTGAATCCCGTAACATTATAAAACGGACATCCCCAGAGTCTAATATTATTACCTGGTACAAAATTAAGGTAAAAGGCCAAAATCATTAACAAGATGACTGGAATTATTAATACGATAGTTTTTCTTTGATTTTTATTCATATAATAATTATATCATAAATTAGATTATCTTTTATAATATTCAAAGAATAATCAAAAAATCATAATTTGTCGAAAAATAGTTGTTTATAATAAGTAATCATGTTATAATGATGTATAATTTTAATTTAAAGGTGGTTTTCTATGCCTTGCGAAAAATGTGGTACTAAGTTTAAAAAAAGTAGTAGCTCTTGCCCAAATTGTCAAACTTCAGTTAGAAAAAAAACTAATGAGCCTTTGCTAAGTCGCGGAAAAGCTCTTCAGGAAGGCGAATTATATGCCCGCTCTTCTATTATTTATGGCGTTATGTCTATTTTCTTTGTAGTTGTAGGTGTTATTATCGGCATTGTTTCGATTTATTTTGGAATAAAGGGCTTTAAGCGATTAAAATCAATTGATAAACCTATTAAATATGCAGTATTTGGTATTATCCTTGGCTCGATTGGTTTTATACTTTGGATTTATTTAATAATCTTCTCGCTTCCAAGTGTTATTGAATCTATTAGAAATCCGGCAAGTTAAAAAGCCCATCTTATGGCTTAAAAATAAGATAAATTTATTATTAGGAGAGTAAATTATGTTTTGTAGAAAGTGCGGTTCCCAGTTGCAAAGTGATGCTAAGTTATGTCCAAATTGTGGTGATTCGGTCGTTAGCACAAACAATTCAATGGCTCATAACCAAGATTTGGCTATTAATTATGAAGCTGGCAGAAAATCCGCTAAGTATTCCCTTATATTCGGGATAATATCATTGTGTTGTTTTGGTTTTATCTTTGGTGTTATTTCCATAATCTTTGGTATCCAAGGTTATAAACAACTTAAAAGTGTGAATCAACCTGTTGGAATGGCAATTGCCGGAATTATCTTTGGTACAGTAGGCGCTACCTGGTGGTTATACTGGGTTATAAGCGGCGGGTTTCAAGATATGTTTGATATTTGGGATAGTATTCTTACTACTACTTAAAAATACAACTAACAGTTTGGAGACTGTAGTTATTTAGAGTTTAGAAATAAGCGCTAAATAATTTACGGTTTCCTTTTTCTGTTATATTTGTTTTTAGAAAAATTCAAAAAAAACTTTTTAAATTTTCCTAATGACATTTTAATAGTTAGCGATGCAAAGAAAAAAGCACTGCTTAGAATTGAACTAATAACGTTCAAATATCCCAGTGCTTTAAATTTATCTGCCCATCGCAATTTCTGCGATTCTTGTATTAACAATAGTCGTAAATGGAACTCTTCTATCAATTTCTCCAGCTAACATCATGATATCTAAAAGTTTATCAAGACCTTCTTCTGTCATTAATGGTGATAATGCCCACGCTTCAATTTCTCGGTAACGAGCAATTACTCTAACGATATCATTAAAAGTTGTATCTCTAAAGAAATTTGCTATTGATTCCGCAACCTCTTCATCGCTATGGTTATATACCCATGTCTGAGCTTCATAAAGGGCCTTTGTAAAACGAATCAAAAGATCTTCGTTAGATTCTAAAAATGATTTCGTTGTTGAAAATGCTGTGTAAGGTAAATAACCTGCATAATCACCAATTGACGCAACAATATAACCAATTCCTTCGTTTTCCATTCTTGTCGCAACTGGTTCAAAAAGTGCTACGTAATCACCAATACCTCTTGTAAAAGCACCCGCCATCGCCGCAAAGTCAATATCCGTACGCACATTGACTCTGGCACTACTATCATCTCTTCTAAAATCAACACCCTGATTTCTCAAAACATATTCTAAAGTCATCAAAGGCATTCCACCTCTTCTGCCACCAATAATTTCCGCATCAGTTAAGTTGGAAAAATTCCAATTTGGATCTGGGTTTCTTCCGACAAGGAACGAACCATCCTTTTGCGTTAACTGCGCAAAATTGATTGCGTAATCAGCGCGTCCTTGATTATAAACATAAACAGAAGCTTCTGGTCCCATTAAGCCAACTTGAACATCTCCTGAGATTAAGGCTGCCATAACTCGGTCAGCTCCTGGTGTTAAAATGATATCTACCTCGATACCATGTCGTTGAAAAATGCCTTCATTTACCGCAACATAAAGCGGTGCATAAAATAAAGAACGTGTTACTTCCGCAATCCTAATTGTATCATAATTGCTTTTTCCGCTACAGCCAGTTAGAAGTAATCCACTTAAAAGCAGACACAGCGCCACTAATTTTTTCATTTCTTTTTCTTTCCTCTCATAGTTTTTTAATAATGAACTTTCTCAAAATACTTAGTATACCATATAAAATAAATGTACACACTGCTAATGCAATAATACTCATATAGACTAAATCAAGATTGAAGACAGCTGTTCCATAAGTTATCAAAAAGCCGAGTCCACGTCTGGAAACGACAAATTCCCCGACGATAACGCCAATAAAACTCATTCCGATATTGATTTTAATTATACTAAATATATTTTCAATATTCGCTGGTAAGATTAGCATATAAAGTGTTTGCCACTTACTTGCGCCAAAACTTTTCATCATCTTGATTTTTTCAGGATCAACGGATTTAAAGTAATTATAACTACTTAAGATCGTTAGTATTAAAGACATTGAAATCGCCACAACGACAACCCCTCTAGTATTTGTCCCAAACCAAATAATAAAAATTGGCGCTAGAGCCGTTTTCGGCAAAGCATTACCAACAATCAAAAAAGGGTCAAGGATTTTGGCTAAATCATCACTCATATAAAGAATAATACCAATAATGATGCCTATACCAGTTCCTAATACTATACCTAAGACTGTTGTCCAAAGTGAAGCACCTATATGCTGGAAAAGTTCATTGTTTCTTAAAAATACCATTAAAATATTATAAATTCTTGAAGGACTGCTAAAGATAAATGGATCGATAATTCTATATTTTGATAATAGTTCCCAGGCTAACAAAAAGAATAACAAAAGTGCAATCTGAGAAATCAGGATAATGATTTTTTTCCTTTTGATGCCCTGTAGATATTTTATGCAATCAGGCGTCATCGGGTGATTATGATTTTCCATTATTCAGATCCAGCTCCTTCCAGATCATATCAAAGTAATTCTTAAACTCAGGTGCCTTTCTAGCTTTAAGCGGTGATTTTTTATCTTCAAAAGTTAAGTTAATATCAAAAATTTTAGATAACTGAGCGGGCCTTTTAGTTAAAACAATTATTTGATCCGCAAAACTAATTGCTTCACTAATATCATGAGTTACTATCATTGCTGTTTTTCCTTCAGAACGAATAATCTTATAAATATCCTCACTAACACTAATCTTTGTCTGAGCATCAAGAGCGCTAAACGGTTCATCTAACAACAAAATATCTGGCTTAGTCATTAAAGTTCTGATTAAAGAAACTCTTTGTCGCATGCCCCCTGAAAGCTCATGCGGATAGCGGTTGACAAACTCTCCAACACCATATTTATCTAACATCGCAATCGCTTCATTAATATTTTCATTATTTTTTTTCCGTTTTATTTTTAAGCCAATTGTTACATTATTAATAATGTTTAACCAAGGAAAAAGATTATCCTTTTGAAACATATAACCAATCTTGCCGTGAGCCTCAATTTGTCCTGAAGAAATCGGTGTTAGTCCACTTAAAGTATTGAGGATTGTTGATTTCCCGCATCCTGAAGGTCCGATAATTGCGGTAATAGTTCCTTCTTTTATTTTAAAACTGATTTTCTCGAGGACACTTATCTCACCTTCCGGTGTAAAAAATTTGACATTTACATCATTGAGACTTAAAATATCCTTGATAAAAATCACCTCATACTTTCCTATACTCGGTAATAAATACCTACCTTTAATATATTACGGATAATTAAATATGTCTAGGACAAAATCAAAAAAAAACCGGAACGTTATCCGGTTGCTTTTTACAGAATTTTTTCTAGTCGAAAATACCTTCTTCTAGAAAGATAACTTCTGTCTCTTTATTTAATTTTTTGGGTTTAAATAAGAAAACAAATCTTAAAGCTAAGAAAGTTAGAGGAATTAAAATTATTTGGGCTATTATCGGTGCGAATCTTTCAAAAGAATTTTCGCCAAATTGCCAAAGAATTATACTAATAAAGAACCACGTTAAAAGTTGATCCGCAATAAATTTACAGATTAATACAATAAAAACAGCAGTTGTTCTTTCGCGGCTGGCTTTAACTTTAAAAGTAAAACGACTATTCATATAAATAGAAAAGCATGACGCAATAATAAAGGCTATTGCTTCAGAGATATGAATAAATAATCTTTCCGCAGGTAAGAAATATAAGACTGCAAAATAGATAGCAAAGTGAACAAGTGTATTTAAAACACCGATAATTCCAAAAGTTAGAAATTCCCTTGATAAAAACTTCTTGATTAAGCTTTTAATTCTCAACATTAACACTACTCTCTTCTATTAAAAATAAAGGCCGTTTAATTGTTTCCTTGCGTAATGAATAAATTAGATAAAATAAGAAATAAAGAATAATAAATAATAAAAAGGCAAAGATATTTATCTGCAACAAAATAATAAATTCTCCACGAGTTATTATCTCCTGGAAAAATAGAAAACCATTGACGAAAAAACCAATAACTGTTAGGAAGATAGCTAACTTTGGAAAAAACAATAAAAATTGAGAAAACTGATTGATTCCATTAAAGGCATATCGAAAAAGTTTAAAATAATTCCAGGACCCTTTACCAGCTATCCGTTTATTAATGGAAATATCCAGACACTTTCTGGTAAAACCGACATATGTAGAAATGCCTTTCAAAAAACGAACATTATCTGTCATCTCTAAATAAGCCTTTATTACAGTTTGATCAAGAAACTGAAAATCATTAATTCCTTTTTCCATCTTCATTTTTGTGACTCGGCGAAAAATAAAATAGAAAATAGCCAGAATAAATTTCTTAAATATTGATTCAGTTCTTTTTTGTTTACGGGTATAAATTAATTTAAAGCCTTTTTCATATTCTTCCATCATCAACTTAATAATTTTTGGATCATGTTGCAGATCACCATCAATTATAACTGCACAATTGCTATTTTCTGCGGCTTTAAGACCAGCATACATCGCTGCTTCTTTACCAAAGTTTCTAGAAAAAGAAATGTAACGGATTCTTGAATCTTCTTGAGCTAATTCTTTGATGATATTTAAGGTATTATCTTTTGAGCCATCATTCACAAATATTATTTCTGATTCGTATCCTGAATAAGTAATATGTTCTTTAAGTTCTTCATAAAATAATTTCAGACTTTTAGCTTCATTATAACAAGGAACAATAATTTTAAACTTCTTCATGTTTCTCAGCCCTTTTCTTTATCAAAACATCAACACCAGCATAAATCCCTAATAAACTTACACCACCAAGACTAATTATCAAACCTTGTCTAAATGCTGGAACTGTAAAACTTAACGTAAAGTTAATATCTTTTACATCTTCGGGAATAACTACCCCTAAAAAACCACCAGAAACTCTAATAATTCGAAAATCATTATTGATAACAAAATCTGGTGAATAGGTGATTGGAATAAAAACAATCAATTCACCTTCTGTTTCACGATTAAAACTAACGTTTATGTTACTATTGCGAAAAGTGATTTGTTTATTATTAAATGGTCTTTGTGATTCTAGAAATTGTTCTATTGCTTGATAATCTTCCGCAAAAAAGGTTGCCTGTGCGGTTAATCTTTCAATTTGCGGTGTTATTCTAATATAAAACTGATGTGGTCTTTCCCGATAATGACAAAAGCGATCAAAACAACTATTAGTGCTTCCATCCTCATAACGGAGAAAACCATCTACGCGCATTTCAGCGTTACGAACAAGATAATAAAAATATAAAAAGCCTTGTTCCGGAAAACAATTTTGTCTTCTGCCTCCAGGAGTGCAATATCTAAAGGCTGATAAGTCATATTGCCAATAATCAGCACCCTCAATATTAACTCTTTGACGTCTGATACTACCATTAAACAAATTATTGCTGGAAAACTGACCTACAGGATTAACTGTTGGCAAGTTAAGTCCTTCTGCGTCCGTAAGAGGCCAATTAAGTAAAGTTTTATGGCGCGCCATTTGCACCACTGATGTCGCTCCCGGAAAAACAAAAGGCTCAAGCATTTCTGAATAAACAATAAAAGGTGTATGATTGTTTAATTCATAGGTCACAAAACGTCCGTCATCGGTTTCCACTAATCTAGTAAAAAGCTGACTTGGCATATATTTAGTCGTATCACTTCTTAAAACATGAAACCTTTGGCCAAATAAATAATGCAAGAAAGGACTTGGCAAATCCGCGAAACTTTTACTTTGATATTCCAAAAGGCGAATATTTGAATCATTGCGATAAAGCATTTCAATAATTTCATTTGTCTGTTGATCATAAAAAGAATGAAAAAATCTGAAATTAGTGTTTTGTAAATTAGTACGGCTAAAGTTTATTGGTTCGCCGAGACCAATTTCTCTATCAACTCTGATTCGGTAAAAATTATCATTACTCGGAAAAAAGCGATTTAAGTAATCATTAACCGCAGAGCGTTGAGCATTCATATTGATTTTGCCGTGAACGCCAAAAGCTGGTGTAAACATAATGACAAAAGCGATAATTATTTCTCCTAAAATTATTGGATACTGAGCTTCCCATTTCTTCGGAACAAGATGCAAAATCACGAGAATAATTAAAAAAACACCGATAAAAACTAGATTAGTGATTAATGCATTGTGAGCTATATAAGCAGTTGATGCATTTGGATTTAGAACTAAGCGTCGGAACATAAAAATAAAAGCGAAAAGTCCAAGTTTTAAAATAACTAATAACCTCACTAATGCCCCATTTGTTTTCAGATCAAAAACTAAATCCTTATGCGTTACAACATGAGCAAAAATAATTATATTTAATAACATTAACCCTGCCATCCAACGTGTATAAGGTAAATCAGTCCCAGAAAAAGCCATTGAGACAAAAGGTAATGTAAGCATTGGTATCTGCAAGATCAAGACAACTTTATAAATATTACTTACTTTATCTTTTAAACTAAATACCGATAAACAAACGATTAATCCTGTCATCGTCATAAAGAAAGATAAATGTTCAGTAATATAGTTATTACGTAATCCAAAAAAACCGACTGGTATTTGCGGACTAAAAAGTTTTTCCAGTAAACGAACATATTGCTCAATTGGAAAGCGGAAAAAATGATGACTCATCTCCATACGATAGGTATTATTTAAAATGAAATGAGCACTTGGCAATAATACTAAAGCTCCCATCATAACACCAATCAAAGTTAAAATTATAAAGTTTGTGCCATCGATAAAACTTCTCTTAAATAAATTCTTCCAGCCTTGGTTTTCCTGAAAATGACGAATCAAAATCTCAATAATAAAGAAAATACCAATAAAAAGTAACAATGTATAAGCAAGATAAAAATTATATAAAATCGCCTGAAAAGCAAATAAAGGCAGAAAATATTTTTTACCTTCCAGAAACTTTAGCACTACTATATAACCAAGTGGTAAGTAAAAAATCAAAGATAAAAAAACTGGAAAAGCCATGAGTGATACATTCATGCCACTAACCATATAAACTAGTGCCGCAAAGAAAATGGCTTTATTAGAAGATTTTTTCAAATGCAAAAGATAAGCAAAAGCCATAGTACCAATGAAAATCTTAAATAACTCTATGATGCCAAAGGCAAAATTAAAGTCCATCACAAAAGCCAGTAGAAAAGTTAAAACCGTAAAAATATCTATAGGCACATAATAAGCATCAGAAAAAATAGAGGCGCCAAAATAATTGCTTAAATTAAAGAAACTAAAATCGCCTGCTCTTAAACGCAGGAAATAATTTTGGGAAATCAAAAAATATTGCAAAACATCATCTGAGTGATTATTGTAAAAGTTTCCGGCAAAGATAATTAGACCAACAAAAACACAAACTAAAGAAACAGAAATTACTATTGCCAGCCTTTTAAAAGTTTTTCGCCGGTCATCAAAAAAAGCAAAATTCATGTTTCTTCCCCCATTGATTAATTTTTCTGAAAAATGTAAAGCAATCCCTCTAATAATAAATTTTCACGGACTATAATATCTTCCTGACATAAAGGCACAACAACATTAGTTAATCCGCCTGTCGCATAAACTTTGAGATTTGGTTTGTTAACTTCTTTCCTGATTCTTTGAATCATGCCATCTAAAAGTGCCGCAAAACCATAAGCAACTCCACTTTGCATTGAGGAAACTGAATTAAGTCCTAAAACTTTTTTAGGCGCTTCAATATCTATTTCCGGAAGCAAAGCTGTTTTATTAATCAGAGCTTCTAAAGCAATCCTAACTCCAGGCGCAATCACAACACCCTTTAAGGCATTTCCCTCTAAATAAACAAATTTAGTTGCGGTACCTAAATCAATTATTAAGCCTTCTTCTTTTTGTGCTAAAAGACCACAGGCATCGCAAATTAGATCGCTTCCTACTTCTTTAGGATTATCGGTCAAAATGCTTAAACCACTTTTTGTACCTTTACCAAGTATCAAAGGATTAATATTATAATGATTTTTTAAGACCCCTAAGATTTTTTCTGTAATTACTGGCACTACACTTGATATAATAGCATTTTTAATTAGTTCTTTTATCTTTCCCTGTAAAAGCAAATAATATTCATCAATTGAACGATTTCTTAAACTTTCGATTCTAAAAACACGAATAATCTTATTATTTTGTGCAACCCCAAAAACAATTTGCGAATTGCCTATATCAATTAAAAGTGTCATATCTGTTCCTGATAATCACTTTGAGCACTGTCAAGGGCAATTAATGCAGGGGTTGCGACTAACGGTGTAACAACCCATTCAATCATCGCCACGACTAGAACTCCGATAAGCATTGCGACTAAGTAACTGCCTGAAGGTATAACTGGCAAATCTTCATAGATCTTTCTTTGGCCAAAAAAGATCAAAGGAATAATTACTAAAATAGTATGACTAAAAACAGCTAAAGCTGATGAAATCGCATAAGTTGCTTTTTTAGCTAATCCCGTCTTAGAAAAAAGCTGAAAATACTCATAAGCCAAAATCGCAAAGATAACTCTTGGTAAAACACTAACTAAAGGATTTCGGAATAATTCATCAAATGGCGTCGCCCCCATTAAATAACTAACCGCTAATGAACATAAGCCAAATACCAATCCTAAAACCCAGGCATACTGCCTTTTAAGAAAAATTGCGCCTATAACTACCGGAATCGGAATTAAGGTTATTGGTGCGCCAAGAAAAGGTATTGGCAAAAATCCCAAAAACGGCACAAAACTCATTAAAATAATAATACTTGAAAATACTGCTAAAAAAACTAAATCTCTGACTCTTTTATCTCTCATTTGTAGAAATCTCCTTTTTCAGGCCTTTATAGGTCCCATAAATTATTTCTTATATTTTAGCCTTTAAAACTAAAATATATACTATAATATTTTAACATATTTATTTAAATAATAAAAGTAAAAAGGATATTTTCAATTAAGAAAACATCCTTTTAATAATTTATTTAGAAATTATATTTTTTTCCGGAAATACCTGCTCGCAAGAATTATAAGCGCTGTAGCGTTAATAAATAGCAATCCGGTATTTATATAATCATTTATTTCCCATAATAATTGATATCCGATAAAAGCACTAAAAAAGATTAGAAGCGAAAATAGAAAAGCAAATATTTTCTTGTTTTTGTTTTTAAAAATATAATAGACAGCTACTTCTCCATAATAAAACCAACCAAGTATTGAGGCAAAACCAAAGAGGATAATAGAAATCGTGATAATCGCAAATCCAAAACCATGGAGACCATCAATAAAAACAAGATTAGTAATAATATTACCGGAAATTTCCGGATCAATAACTACACCACCATTTTCAATAAGAATAAATTGACTTGATAATAATACAAGCGCTGTTAATGTACAAACAAATAAAGTATCAATAACTGTTCCTAAAGAAGCTATTAATCCTTCTTTATGAGGATTTTGATTGTGACTAGCCCCATGAGCAATCGCCCCAAAGCCAATACCTGCTTCATTTGTGAAGGTTCCTCTTAATATTCCATACTTAACAACGATAAAAAGACTACCGCCAGCTAAGGCTCTTCCTGAAAAAGCATCAGTAAATATTATCTGAACAGCCTGAGGCAATTGGGCACGGTTTAAATATAACAATATAATGCAAGCTAAAACATAAGTAATTAACATAAAGGGTAAAATCTTATTTAGATAGGAAACAATACCTTTAATCCCACCTCTGATAACTAAAAAAACTAAAACAGATAAAGCAAAGCTAGTGATAAAGATATTAATCCCTAAGTTAACTTCAAGGATTGTACTGACTGCATTGGCCTGAATCATATTACCGGCTGTAAGTGCCAGAAAAATTACCAATAAAGCATAAAAACTTCCAAAAAAGCGTCCTTTTTTAGGTCCGGCAGCACTTTCGATATAAAACATCGGACCTCCAAGGCTTTCACCATTATGATTCTTATTACGATGTAAAACTGTAAAGAAAGCCTCAAAATATTTAAAAATCAGCCCTAATAAAGCCTGAATCCAGAGCCAGAAAATAGTACCTGGGCCAAATGCAACAACCATAATACCAATACCAATGATATTCCCAGTCCCAAGACAGGCTGATAGTGCCGTAAAAAGTGATTCTCTGGAACTAATATCTTTCTTCTTATCGGTTTTTGTCTCCGATGTTAATTTTTTAAGTTTATGGCGATGACGTAAATAAAAATAAATTAGACAGCCAGCTGACGCAAAAACAAAACTTAAGAAAAAATAATATAAAAAGTCCATATAATTTTCGACACCTCTTTAAAAACTATATGAAATTTTTTTCGGATAATTACATTATCGCTTATAAAAGCAAATAAGCTGAAAAATCACTGATAGAATAAAAAGTAGGATCTGTTGGATTTTAGTTGATTAGTGCCGAAAATAATTAAATTTTATCATTATTTGTAAGTTTCCAGAATTGCGTAATGTAAAAGAGCGCGAGTAAAAGGCCATATCCATAAACTATGATTTCAAATATTGCATTAAAACTCATTGTTTGTAAATATCCTGAATAGAAACCAAACATTAAACCATTCAAAGCATGAAAAATCAAACCACCAGCACTTAGCAATCCTAAAACTACAGCTAACCTTTCAGCCTTTTTTCGCAAAGAATATACTAAAAGCCAAGCAATTAAGGTAAAAACAATATTAGGTAAAGCAAATGACATAAACCAAGGCACATAACCATAAACAATCTCTTCAGGCGCCAGTATCCCAAAGAATCTGACTAAATATAAGGTATTGGCACTTGCATTAAAAATGGCAAAGATAATAAGTAATTTGCGCTGCATAAATCCTCCTTAAACAAAGAAAATCGGTTTCCCGATTTTCCAATGTCTATTTATTTTTTGATGTTATAAAAAGATTTTAAGCCACCAAATACTGCTGCTACACATAATTGATCTTCAATTCTTAATAATTGGTTGTATTTCGCAACACGGTCAGTTCTTGAAGTTGAACCAGTTTTGATTTGACCAGAGTTAGTCGCAACCGCAATATCAGCAATAGTTGAATCTTCTGTTTCACCTGAACGATGAGAGATAATCGCTGTATAACCAGCTCTTTTCGCCATTTCGATACAGTCAAAAGTTTCAGTTAAAGTTCCGATTTGGTTAACTTTGATTAAAATTGAGTTACCAATTCCTTTTTCGATACCTGTTTTTAAACGCTCAGTATTAGTAACGAATAAATCATCACCAACGATTTGAATTTGCTTACCAAGGATATCAGTTAAGTATTTCCAGCCATCCCAGTCATTCTCATCTAAACCATCTTCAATTGAGATGATTGGATATTTTTTAACTAAACCAGCGTAGAAATCAGATAATTCATTTGAAGTAAAGCTTTTTCCGCCTTCACCAGCAAGAACATATTTCTTAGTTTTTTTATCATAGAACTCACTAGCCGCAACGTCCATTCCTAAGCAAATATCTTTACCTGGTTTGTAACCCGCATTTTCAATAGCAGTCATGATAACTTTAAGAGCTTCTTCATTTGAACTTAAGTTCGGAGCGAATCCGCCTTCATCACCAACTGCAGTGTTTAAACCCATACCCTTAAGAACACTTTTTAATGAGTGGAATACTTCTGTTCCCCATCTTAAAGCTTCTTTAAAAGTTGGTGCACCTGTAGGTATAATCATGAATTCTTGGAAATCAACGTTATTATCCGCGTGGCTTCCACCGTTAATGATGTTGATTAAAGGTGTTGGTAATTGCTTAGCGTTGAAACCACCAAGATAGTTGTATAAAGGAATATCAAGGTAATCAGCTGCTGCTCTTGCGCAAGCAATAGAAACACCTAAGATGGCGTTTGCACCTAATTTTGATTTGTTTGGCGTACCATCAAGCTCAATTAATTTAGCATCGATGATATTTTGAGCCATACAGTCTAAACCTTCGATTTCTGGAGCGATGATGTTATTGACATTATCAATCGCTTTTAAAACACCTTTTCCTAAATAACGTTTTTTGTCACCATCACGTAATTCACAAGCTTCATGCTCACCAGTTGAAGCTCCTGATGGAACAAGTGCTCTTCCGAAAGCACCGCTTTCTGTGTAAACTTCGACTTCAATTGTCGGGTTACCACGAGAATCTAAAATTTCTCTTGCATATACTTCTGTAATAAATGGCATTTTTATTCCTCCTATAAATGTTTTATAAATAACCATAAATATTATACTACTTTTTTGAAAAAAGAAAAGTCTAAAACTACAATTTTTACGTTTATCGCAATGAAAGCCCTTTCTATAAGGTCATTGCCAGATTATGATACCACTTAGCACTCCGATATAATTTTACACTAATCAAGAATCTCAGCATTTCCAAAGAACGGTCAACCATAAAGACAAAAACAATAAACCCAGCGCCTCCGCTCATATCGTCTAATCGCCTTATAAAATTACTTGACTGAATTCGACTTCCAGTAAAATGGAGATATCTTTGGATAAAATTTAAATTATTATTTATAGATTCAAAAGACCCGAAAATTGCAAAACGTGTATTTAAAAAGAAAAGTAATATCGCAATAATCGGAACTTTAAAGCCAATATAAATAAGATTATTAATATAAACTGCGGCTTTGGTATAACCGCCGCTTCGGAGAATAAAGATAACATTCATGCTAAAAATGGAAAAAGGTAGCGCAAAAGCTTGTAGAATGATAATCATCCTGATTAAATAAGTATCTTCAGGCGCAAACTGAAAGAGCATGGGCACAAAAGGAATTAAAGATATCATAAAAAAGAATGCTAAAATCCCAAATATTGTGACATAACCAATTTGATAACGGGCATTATCTCTGGCTTCCTGAATTTTATTTTCTCCTAATCTGGAGCCGATTAAAACACTGGCTGCTGTTCCCATGCCTGCCACAAAGACCATGACGAGATCTGTTATCTGCTGGCTAATCATAATGCCGGCGACTCCTGTAGAGGTTCCGCCTCTATCAACTCTGAAGAACACAAAAAGCATAAAGATAAAAACTGATTCGGTAAGCATCTGAGAAAAGAAAAGAGTTTTACATTTACTAATTACTTCTTTGACTAAGTGCCAAGGCATCACGAATATTTCTTTAAATGAACCATGAAAAGGCGGTTTCTTAATTAAGTAGTAACCCATAACAATTGCTAATTCTACACTTCTGGTAATTATTGTGGCGATAGCTGCCCCCTTTATCCCTAGTTCCGGAAAAAACCAAATACCATAAATCAAAAGAAAATTAAATAAGGCATTAGCAATAGTCGCACCAATAGCACTATACAAAGGAATCCTTGTCATTTTAACAGGACGAAAAGCAAATACAAGCGCATTAGTTATACCATGCATCAAAAATGCTATTGAGATAATTCTAAGATAAGTACTACCATACTGAAAAAGCAAATCCCGGTCCGGGTCATGGCTCATTCCCAGAAAAAAGTTTAAAATCGAATCAGTCGCAAAAAAACCAAAGAGAAAGGCAATTATCGAAATTGAAATACAAAATAATAAAGAAATACCAAAAACCTGTCTTAGTCGCTCTTTATTCTTAGCCCCATGAAACTGGGCAATGTAAATAGCGATACCAACAGCAAAAGAAAGCATCAACATATTAAAGGAATTATAATAGCGACTAGCTATTGCGATAGCACTAGTTGCGGTTGCAGATCCATAATACTGATTAATCATAATCATATCTAGAATATTAACAAAAGAAGAAATAAATTGCTGAATCGCAATTGGCATCGTAACTATTAATAATTCTTTATAAAACGATCTAGTTCCGAAGAACTTACGCATAAACAACCTCCTTTCTTACAGAGAACAAAAAAAGGCGGACATGAGCCCGCTTATTTTTATTTTATTTTTCTATTAATGATTTTCCTGTCATTTCACTAGGAATCGGCAAACCAAGAATCTCCAGCATCGTTGGCGCAACATCAGCTAATAAACCACTAGCTCTAAGTTTTAAACTTTTATCAGTAATTATTAATGGTACATCGTTTGTTGTATGGGCTGTAAAAGGTGTATTATTTTCGTCAAGCATCTTTTCAGCGTTACCATGATCAGCTGTAATAATCGTAACAAAACCTGCTTTATCTAATGCTGAAATTACTTTACCTAAGCACTCATCTACTATTTCAGTCGCTTTAATTGCGGCTGGAATTACTCCAGTATGTCCTACCATGTCACAGTTAGCAAAGTTTAATACTACTACATCATATTTACCAGTTTCAATTTCGGCTATTGCTTTTTCCGTTACCGGATAAATTGACATTTCTGGCATTAAATCGAAAGTTGCAATTTTAGGCGAATCAATTAATACTCTAGTACTACCAGGCAACTCAACATCAGCACCACCATCAAAAAAGAAAGTTACATGGGCATACTTTTGTGTTTCAGCAATTCTTAATTGCGTTAAACCTTTATTAGCGATATATTCACCAAAGGTATTAGCTAAATCAACTAAGCCGTAAGCAATACTGCCTTTAACACTATCAGCATACTTCATCATTGATACAAAATGAATGTTTTTCACAACTGTTTTTAAAGGTGCGTTTTCCGGATTAGAAAAAGCCGTAGCAATCTGGATTGCCCTATCAGGACGAAAATTAGCAAAAATAATCGCATCTCCGTCACTAATTAAACCATTTTTATCGCAAACAAAAGGTTTGACGAATTCATCAAGAATATCTGCCTGATATGAAGCATTGATTCCTTCTACTGCCGAATTATAACTAGCTTGATTTCCAAGCGTCATGTTATCATAAGCTTCTTGGATTAAAGCCCAGTTCTTATCTCTGTCCATTGCATAATAACGTCCACTTACAGTCGCTACTTTAACATCTGTCTTTTTGATAACATCTTCCAAATAAATAAGTGCTGATTTAGGTGCAACATCCCGGCCATCTAAAAAAGCGTGGAAATAGACTTCTATGTTTTCTTTTTGGCAAAGTTCAATTAAAGCGATAATATGATTAACATGAGAATGCACTCCACCTTCAGAACACAAACCAAAGATATGCATTTTTTTCTTATTGTTTTTAGCGTAAGCTATTGCGTCTAAAAATTTATCATTCTGGTAAAAACTCTTATCTTTAATTGCAATATTGATTTTAGTCAATGATTGATAAAGAATCCTTCCAGCTCCTAAGTTTTGATGTCCGACTTCACTATTTCCCATTTGCCCTTCAGGAAGTCCAACTGCTTCACCACTTGTCTCTAAAATGCCATGCGGATAGTTTTTCCATAAGCTGTCAAAGTTTGGCTTTTTAGCCTGACTGATAGCATTGCCTGGATAATCTGCACCAAGCCCGAAGCCATCTAATACGATTAAAGCTGCTTTTTTCTTCATAATGATCTCTCTTTCTACTTATTAGCATTAATATTATAAACTTTTTTTATAAATAAAGCAAGTTGAAATAGTTATCTGAGCAGGGCAAACGCATGAAAAAAATTAAAAAACAGAAAAAAGAACCTCAGCCATAAAAGAAACATCATAATGACACTTTCGCTTTTTACGATTCAAACTCATCTTAGAAGGATGTTTTCTTAACGCATTCAAAGCCATTCTTCTGATAACAGAAAAGTTTTCTGCTGAATTATCTTTTCTTGTCCTGTTACTATCTTCATTGAAAATGACATCTAAACACCAATGAAGACTATTTTCAACTCCCCAATGCCCTCTTACGGATTTTGCGAAACTTTCAACATCTTCCAACGAAGTTAGAAAGTAACGTTTTTCGATTGGGACTTTATCTTTTTTTATAACTTTTGACCTGACCATTCCTATTCCTTTAATGCCTAACCATTCACTTTTTTTATCAAGCCAGTTGATTTCTGTTTCCAAATAGTACTCCCTTGTTTCTATTCTGCCGTGGTCTTTTTCATTTGTCGTGTAGCTTTCCTTTATCTTTTCTTCATCAAAATAAAGTTTCACATCATTATAAAGATTTCCTTGATTGCCTTTTAGCGCTAAAACATAATCAGATTCAGCGTCCTTAATGATTTTTTCGGCAATATCTTTTTGACATCCCATCGCATCAATCGTTATTACTGAATTACTTAATTCCAAAAGGTCTAAGAGTTTTGGGATCGCTTTAATCTCGTTTGTTTTTCCATCAACTTTTATCTGACCAAGCGCCAATTGGTTCTTACTTGCCCAAGCTCCTACCAGATGAATGCCATCTTTTCCATCTTTTTTACTCCCGCATACTGTTTTACCATCAATACTGATATATTCTTTTTCAGCATTCGTTTTGATGCTTTTAACCCATTCGACAAAACATTTTTCAAATTCATCGGGCTTTATTATTTGAAAAATCCTTTGAAATGTATCGTGGGAAGCTATCCCATTTGCCAGTGTTAGTTTAAGTTCATTACAAAACCAATTTTCTTTGACCTTGCAGAAATCAATTATTTCTTCCCAAATCTCACAACCACTCATTACTGCGCAGATTGTCATTGTTATTATTTCGTGAAGATTGTATTTTGTTTTTCCTTGTTGTCTTGGATCTGTTATTTTTTCTATGTATTTTTTCATATCGTAAATACCTCTTTTAGGATATTTTACCATATTTATTAGTTTTTGTTAATTTTCATGCGTTTGCCCTGGTTATCTGAGAACATTTATTACTGAAAGCTTAGTATTTGTTCAATATTACTTTTTATTTGGCTCTTTTCAACTTAATTATTGATTGGAGAAATAATGGATATTATCGAAATAATTGAAGCCTTAAAAATAGAACTGAGCCCCGGATCGAAAATTTATTTTCGTTTTGTTCATGTTAAAGAAATTCCTAAATCTCGTTTAATTTTATTTGAAAAGCGGTTGAAGCAGTTATTCTTGATAACTCAATTATAATTTTCCAACTCTCAATATTTGTTAGCACTCCTGAACTTTTAGTAATATGGATATAACCATTGGATGTAATTTTTTCAATAATAAAACTATCCGCACCACTACCAGTAATTGTTAAAAATAAAATATAGTTTTGAGCAAAAAAATCATTTGTATAATACTTAGTTAGAAATTCATAAAACTCCCCTTTGTAAATACCATGTTCATCAAGATAATACTGCAACTCTTTTAAATCCATAAACTTTGCTATATGTTTATGATCACCAACACCAACGTTTCGAAAAACATGCGATTCAAACTCTAAATTTCTTGTGCCATCAGTTTTACATGCTAGCAATAAAACCGATGATACCAATATCATAGCTAGAAAAATAACTACTCTTATTCTGCTCACATATATCACTTCTTTTTATTATATTGAATTTGCGCTAAAATTCGCTTTACATAAGCAGTCATTAGCAATTATCATTTTATTAATATTCAACAAACGAAACTTAGTTTGTTTACTGCTTTTTCTTTAAAATACAAGCATCAATCAGTTTAGTTTCTGTCTTTGTATTAGTATAAGCTTTAAAACAAATTTCTGAAGCATTATATTCAATAATTGAAAAAACTGGCGTATGATCCGCATAAATAGCTTCAAAATGGTCATTCTCTGGCTTTTTACTATAATATTTATTGCCACTTGAGCCACCAGTAATGTAGGTAATATTATTTATTTTTGCACGATTATAAATATGATCATGTCCGCTTAATACTAAATCAATATTTAATTCCTCAAACAATTCATTAAAATCATTAACACTTTGAAAAGCATAATAAATCGGGTATGGGCCACGATGCATAACTACGATTCTAAAAGTTTGGGGATGTGTTGAAACAACCCTTTTTAACCATGTCTTCTGATCCGCAAAACGATTTACTTGTTCACTATCAATGAATAAAAATAAAGCTTCACCAGCCGTAAAAAAGAAATTACTTCTTTCTAGTCCCTTAATACCATTTAAAGGATTAGCAAACGCCCCTTTAAACATTTCCCGATTAGAAACAGCTTCATGATTACCAATCCCCATCGCATGAGGCAAACAAGCTAATTCTTCTTTATTTACTTTATCAAAAAATGCCCATTCCTGATAATTATCGGCATTATCAACAATATCACCAGCTGATACCGCAAAACTTATATTTTCATTTAATTCTTTGCTTACCGAAAAAATTTTCTTTAAAGGCAAATAACCAACTTCATTAAAAGCTTGAGGATCAGTGTAAAATAAGAATGCTATTTTATTTTTTTCTTTTAAGGTTTTAATAGTCTTCCATTCGCTGAAATGCTCCCGAAACCCAACTTGATATTGATATTCTGTATCTGGAAGTAATCCCTGTATTGAAACTTCATGCATTAAAGTTTCTGAGCGTCCTATTTCTGTATTGACAAAAATACGACGACGATTTTTACCAGTATAAGTCTTAAAAACTTTTTTATCATCAAAGGCTATTCTTACTTCCGATCCATTAACAGAAAGATTTGTTTCCCAAGAGAAAGCCAATGACCTTGGAGTTTCACCAACGCTGACGATAACTCTTCCTGGAACACTTTCACCAAGACTTTCAAGAATTGTAACCTCTACAGGGTTGGAATACATACCTTTTTTAAAAGCTCTGACTTTAGCTTTTTCCATTGGCCTTAATTTGCCTAAAACTTTAGTTAATAAACGGCCCTGGCGATTCGTCTGCCCTTTAATCCCTAATTTTTCTGGTAAAAGTACTTCAATCCTCGCTTTATCAACAGGTTTATGATTTGCTATTAACTGAAAAGTTGTAATACTTTCTTTTGTTGCGCCAATAAAACTTAAATAATATGGATAATGAACAGGCAAAGAAAAATTATTTAAAATAACATTGATTGGCACTGGATTATCAGCTGTAAAAACGGTTGCGTCTAAAACTTTAAACCAGGCTTCACCTTTTATTTCAGGTAAAACTAAAAAACTAATTGTTAATAAAGGTGTCTCTGCTTTAAATTTTTTTACAGTTCCCATTTGACTAATGCTTATATTAATTAAACCAGCTTCATCGTTAATCAATTTCTCTTCAAATTGAATTTCTTTATATGAGGCATTGATGCTTCTGATTTTTAAGGCTTGTTTATTAAAACAGGCGTTAAGATATAATCTGCTAAAATCAGTATAGCGATCAGTAAAAATCTGATATTCAAATGTCTGACCAGCCGCAAGATTATGCGATGGATATTTTGATGAAATTAATGGATAAAAAGAATTAATCCCAAATAACCATTCATAAACCGCAAAGTTACCCGCATTATCATAAGCTTTAATTTTTACTTGATGCATACCTGAGGAAAATTGAACACTTAGTTCTTTAGGACAACGGACTTTTAGGCCATTCGAAACTTTAATAAATTCCAAATCCCTGATCTCTAAGCCGTCAACTGACAAAAAAATATTACTTTTATCAACTCCACTTTCCTTATCAGAAATAATTGCACTAATAAAAAAGTTATGATTTTCACAAAACGAATTTTCTAAAGGTTCAACATTTGCAATCAAAGGCGGTGTTAAATCTTCTTTTTGTTCAGAATACTTAATTTGTAGATTATCATAAAAGATTGTTCCAGCGATTCTTTCTTTATCTTCTAAAGCTAAAACACGAATCGGAAATTGAATTTTAACAGGTAATTTATCCGGATTATTTAAAGGAATCTCTAAATATTTCCAACCATCCCAGTCTATTAGCCCAAAGTTACCATAAAAAATCGCAGTGCCAATATAATATTGGATTCTTACCCATGTTCCTTTGGCAAAAGTACCATAAACCCAGATACCAATACTTGTCGGTTGTCCAGGGGGCGTAAAAAAGCGATAAGGATAAGCTTCTAAAGGGCTTGCGCTTTGATAAACAGAAATCGCGGCTACTCCAGTTGTATTTCTAATATCAAAATCAAGGCGGAGCGATTTTTTGCCGAAACGAACGTATCGTTCGTCTTCATTAAGTGATAAAGTCGCCTCAATAGATGGTTGATTTTTAGAAAAAAACCATTGTCCAGGCTCATTACCAATTTTAGTTCCTTCAAAATCAGCAATAATCGTTGGAAAATCTTCTGCTTTTACGGTCATATTGTACTCCCTAAATTAACTAAAAAAATTGCCGGAAAAATCCGACAACTTCTTATTTTATATTTAACAGAACCAAAGAACTTTGCGGTATAAGATTAGTGAAACTATATCTAGAATTATTAACCAGAAGAATCCACCTAAGATAAATAGGATGACTGCTAAAACCGCACAAAGTAAATTATCTTGTTGCACGCTTTTAACAAAACGGTAAATTGTCCAGAAAATACCTAAAAAAGCCGCAAGAATGATTTTAATAATTAAGTTATCTTTATCTTCACACCATTTAATAAATGCTTTCATAAAATCTCTCCTTCCTTTTTATTATATCAAATTTTCGACTAAAGTACAAGTACTTTGGCAAAATTTTACTTTTTTCGCTATATCCTCAATTCTTAACTTGCTTTGTTTTTTCTCAACATCTTTCTAATTACTTCAAGAAGCAAACCATAAATCATAAAAGAAATTACAGATGCCAGATACCAATAAATAGAAATACTTCCATTTGAAGTTTGATTCGTTATCTGATATCCAGAATTCATTGAATCTAAAAAATTTCTCTGTAAGAATAATAATATCGGATTAAAACCAATCAATAATGAAGCATTAGCATCAAAGCCTAAATGATATAATAGAATGATAATAAGGCTAATAACAATTCCCCAAAAAACAAAAGATTTTTGTAATTTTTTCATAAGAACCTCCCAGAATTAATAAATCCCTATAATTAATTATAATCACAAGCTTTAAAAAAATAACCAAAAAAAGAAAAAAGTCACATTGATTTTACTCAAAGTGACTTTGATTGCTATTGTTTTTAATAATCCACTAAATTTCTTTAGCAGGTTTTGTCCAAAATTTCTTCAAATTATTCCTTGTCTCAATAAGAGCTCGGTTATTATCTTCTTTCAGATTTTTGTAAGTAAAAAATACTGTACCAACAATATTATCATAATTCTGATTATAAAGCATTTGATTATTTATTTCCAAAGGATTAGACCATATTCCTTCTTCTTTACATAAATAAAGTCCTTGTCCCATATAAAGCTTAGTTTTAGTTTCTTTGGCAAGATTGCTCCACCATTTAGCTATATCACAATATTTAGCTGTTTCATGGCCAGGAATACCATCTTTCATCGAACGATTATCCATCGCAAAATAATCTTGCGGTACAATATAATCAATCCAACCTTTTTTCATCCAAAGATAAATATCAGCGTAAAGACTCTTATAACAACTAAAAGATGAAGGATGACAATCAAGTCCATGTTCCCAAGCAGCTTCATCATTTTGACGTGTTTCCTCAAAAAGTTTAGAATTAATGCGGTAAACCGCAAATGGGCTAATGCCAAATTCAACTTTTTTTGGTAAAGCCTTTAAAGTTTCATGAATTTTTTTGATTAATTTATTGACATTTTCCCGACGGAAATCAGAAAGTTTTTCAATTCCTGAAGCTTGATGCTTAACTGTCTCTTCCGGATCATTAATCGGCTCATACGGATAAAAATAATCATCGATATGAATTGATTTGATATCATAATTCATCGCTAATTCCTTGACAGTTTCAGCCATAAATTCAATAACTTTTGGGCTTGCCGGATCTAAAATTAATTTTGTCTCCGTTGTTTCAATTACTAAATCAGGATTAAGGCGGGCAAAATTATTTGTTGCTAAAGTATTTAAAAAAGTAAGTTTATCCATTTTCAAATCAGAGAGTTTACGATGACTAATTCGATAAGGATTTAACCATGCATGAACACTAATATTTTCTTTCTTTGCTTCTTCAATAAAGAAAGCTAATAAATCAAAGCCTGGCTCTTGTCCTTGTGTACCAGTAATAAAACTACTCCAAGGATTAAGTTCAGATTTATAGAAAGCATCATTAGTTGGTCTTGCCTGAAAAACAACGGCATTCATATTATGCTCTTTGACAGTTTTAATAACTCCTAACAGGTAAGCCTTACATTCTTCAGCGCTTTTTGTAACTGGTATGTCAATATTAGCAACCGTCGAAAACCAGACTCCGCGCAATTCTTTATTTTTTTCCTGATATTCTAAAGGGACTAAAATTTCCTTTTTACTACCGTAATAAGTGATGTTTCCAGGACCAATGAATCTTTTAATTGTTCGCATACACTATTCTCCTTTTTCTAAATAATTTAATGATATTTTGGCAAACATAAAAAAGTTTTTAAGATGAGAAAGACTTTCGGAAAGTCCGCCCTTTTTATTTCTATAAAGCCAAAGTCTTTCTTGTTCTTTAAGATAAGACCTCTCTGCTTTAATAATTTTCTTAACTGCTTTAATGCGTTCTTCTTTGGTAAGTGTTTCATCATAAGCTTCGTCAAGCAAAACAATCATTTTCATAATCTTTACAGTTTGAATAATTTCAGCAATCACAATTTCACTGTCAATTGCCTTTAAATCCGTAAATTTTAATTCTTTGAGTTTACTATCAAAAAAATTATTAATTGCTTTTCGCTTATCTTTATTTAACATATTATAGCGACATTTCATTAAAAAATAGTCTATAGGTTCTTTTTCGGTTGCTGCAATTGAAGCCCACATAAAGTTATAGAAACCTTGAGTTCCGTTTCCACCATAGCCATAATAGCGATAATAATTTCCTAAATCGAATAAGATATCAGAAATCATTCTTTTCTTATCTTTAAAAATGAAATCATTAACATAATCTTTAACTGGAAATAAACTTCCTTCTTTATTATTCCAAGCCATTGAACCTGTAAACACTAAGGGCAAATAACTGATTGGCCAAAATTGTAAATGCCCGAAATCCCCCCAGTCAGTCAAAAGGACTCCTTCACCTTGATAATTTAGTATTGCCTGACAAGCATTTGTAATATTTTCTAACCAGTCTTGGGATCTACCAAAAAAGCTTGACCAACTAGTAGTACCTGGAGCAGCAATAAATTTAACGCCACTTTCTTTAAATTTTTTCAGCGTTTTATTAAAAGGATAAACCGCATCATAACCCCAGTCCACAAATATCATATCTGCTGGTAATCGGTGAAGTAAATCAATATGCTCATTAAGAACATCGGCCCAAATTAAAGGAATCTTATTATATTTTTTGATTTCTTCATAGGCTAAAAGCGTATAATCAATGTAAACATTGCCTTTTCCTTCTATTTCACATAATTCCTTACTTTTACCATGACCTAACTCAAAAGGTTCATCAAAATTCATATTAAAATATTTAGAATTTGAAATTGGAAGCATATCTTTATATAATTTCTTAATTAGCTCAATGGAACGTGGATCTTTTGGATCGAGTGTTGTCGGCGCCCGGTCTCTGCCCCAAAGATAGATACCTTCTGGACAAACTGCTAAGTCTTTAAATTCATCGTGTTTTAACCATTCACCCATATGACCAAAACCATTTTGGTTAGCGACTAAATCAATATAGCGCTCATTACAATATTGTTCAATTTTTTGATACTCCGCAACCGAAATATAACCATCTTCTTCAAGATACTGCTTAAACGAAGGATAACCAAAACTGAAACCTTCAACATAAAGTTCAAAGTGATTCATTTTAAGGTCAGCCATAATATCGATGACTGAATAAATTGTTTCTAATTTTGCGACTTTATTACGGCTGATATCAAACATAAAACCACGAACTTTAAAGTCTGGAGCATCATTAATCTCAACACAAATAAGACTATCTTTACTTTGCCTTAAGATTTGTTTTAAAGTTGTAGAGGCATAAAACAAACTAGCCCCATCATTATAATAAAGATATATTTTATCTGTTTGAATGATAAGTTTATAAGCTTCTGGCTTTAACGTTTGATCCAATTTACAAATTACATCTGCATCGCTTTGGACTAACTGGAAATTATAACTGCTTTTTAAGTTCTCTAAGACAAAAGGAATTTCCTGATCAAAAGCTATTGATAATGAAGGTTTTAATGGAAATTTTTCATCAAGCTTTTTTATTTCTTTAACTGGCGGATAAAGTTTATACATAATATACTCTCCTCTATTTTACTAAATCAGCTAAAACCCAAAGATATTTTCCAGTTGTATGTCCCCAGATTTCTTTGTAAACAGCATTATTTATGACTGGCCAATAAGGTGCATCAAGATCACCTAATGTTTCAATTCCTACTGGTAAAGCCCCTTCAATTTGTGGCGAAAAAGCAACATATAACGGGTGAATATTATGACCTTCTCCAGTCATTGTTGAAGACGCAAACGGATTTTTTCCTAAAATCCACTCTAACTGATCGATCGCAATCTGTTTCAGTTCTTGATCTTTTAAAGTTTTTGCGATTAAAGAAACTGCTTTTGCTTTACTAAGAATTGTCGCATGAAAGCCACGACGATAAGGCGCAACCGCCATTTTCCTTAAATACAAGTTTTCCGCTAGCTTTATTCCCGCTTTTATTTGATTAGCCGCATCAACAGTACTTTGTTCCTCATTCATAAATGAAGTAGGAACAATAAAGCGATTAATTTTAATCTTTTCCGGATTATAAAGCTGAGCTGGCATCATACCATAAGGAGACATATAGGAAATTGTTTTTTTAATATAATCACCATAGGCTTTGATTCCCTCTAACCATTTTTTACTTTCTGGATGCATAGGCGCAACCTCATAAAGTCTGACTAATCCTTTAATTGGATCTTGTTCGTGCCCGCGGTGCTCATAAGTCAAAAGATGTTCTTGTTCTTTAGTTTCATAGAAAAAGCCGCCAAAAGGTAATTTACCATCTTCATTCTTTTCCTGACATTCTAAAATATTTCTGGCATAATTAACAGCTATTTCTAAATAATGAGGCTCTTTAGTTAAACTATAAAGTTCTGAGGCAGCCGCACAACCTGCGCCTTCCATTTGCGGAACCGGTAATAAACCCCATCTGATACTAAACAAACCTTTAGAGTGATTTTCGTGGGCAAAGGCAAAATCCTGAATTCCTGATCTCAAACACCAACGCGCAAAAACCTCATCAGAATCTTTAAATAATAAATAGCCTTTAATTAATGCACTTGAAGCAATAAAATTTTCATATGGTCCACTTTCAGAAACATTACGTCCATATAATGGATTTTCAGGACTAAAAAATTGATAGCTTGGCACAATTGATTTTTTCCACATAAAGTGATTAATGGCTAAAGCCCTATGGCCATCGCCGAATCTAGTCCTTAATAACCAATTAAGGCCAACACGCGCTTCCGTTAAAAGTTCATCGCTTAATTCTCCTTTTGAATTAGCACTCAAGTCAAGTAATGCTTCCGCAATCTCCGCTGTGCAAATCTCAAATTGTGATAAATCAGCCGCATCATGCCAACCACCGTGATTAGGAAGCATGCGACCATCAGGATGGGTTGTATAGGAATTTAAATGGCAATCAGAATGAATGCCCGGAATATCTTTACCACAGTTAAGTGCATAAAGAAAATTAAGACTTTTTTCAATTGAAGCTTTAAAGCAGTTTTTAGAGATCAAAAAATAAGGTGTCTTTTCATTATTCACCTTTATACAGTAACTACCAGATTTTGTCATTTTAGAAAAATCAAGAATTCCAAATTTACCTAAATCACTTTCTTTTAAGGCAATTTTACCTTCAAAAACAACTTCTTCATTTTTATTCAAAAGTTGAAACACTTCACCAATTGCTTTTTGAGTTAAAGCTATCTTTTGCGATTTCGGTAAATAACCGGAATGACAATATGCAATTCTGTCTTCTAAATCCCAGCCTAAGGTATAATCAGCATCAACTAATTCCAACTTTAAGTCAGTAACTATAAATTCAACTTCAGGTAAAGCCTCATCTGGTGCGCCTGGTAAATATGGTGTAATTGCTAAACGGGTAATTTTATCTCTTTTTAAATGCGGAATTTCAAAACAAACATGATTCCAGCTATTAGGGATAAAAGAAGGCGCGTGCAATAAACCTTTATCTTTATTCGAAAGATAAATATGAAAATAAAAATTATGGAAACCTTCTGATTTAGGATAAATCCAAAATGATACACGGTTATATTCTTCCCAATTAGCCTCATTAAAGTTAAATTGAATAGCCGATGCAGTTCTGCCTTCTTGGAAGTCAAAATCCATATTCATCTTTAATTTAACACCGGGACCTTTTTCTGTTTCAGTTAGATTTAGCTCACCTTTTCCTCTTAACTCTAAATTATCAAAACTATGAAAATCATGTAAAACTACTGATTTACTTGCCTTTTTTAAAAGCCAGCGAACACTTGCGTCAGAATGTTTTAGAATATTCAAATTCAGTTCCCCCTGTTAGATTATTTTTTTAGCAATTTCCAGAAAAATTTCTTTGTTTTTATTACTTTGAAATTTATAAGGTTTATCAATTTTTATAAATGGTATTTCTCCCAATAATTGAACAGATAATTGGTTAGCTAGCCGATTTCCGCCACCACTTCCAAACAAATAATCTTTCTTTTTACTAAAAGGATTAAGATAATAACTCATATTTTCTACGATTCCAAGAATGTCATATTTATTTTCCCTAGCGAATAGCCCGGATTTATAAGCAATCTTATTTGCATCAGGATGAGGTGTAGTGACAATTATAACTTCCATCTTAGGTACAAATTTTTGCACTTCAAGAGCTGCTATTCCAGGAGGTAAATCGATAATCACAAAATTCAGATCTTCACTCCATAAACAATCATGAAAAAAATGACTAAGCATTTTCTGAAGCATTGGAGCACGCCAAACAATTGAACTATCTTCTTCGATAATAAAAGCTGTTGAAATCATTTCGATTCCTTCAATATTTACTGGATAGATTTTTTGGTTCTCATCTGCTAATACCTCAATATTTTCTAATTTCAAAAGCTGGGGTATGCTGGCACCATATATATCTGCATCAATTAAAGCAACTTTTTTTCCTAGTTCCTTTAAGGCAAACGCTAAGTTAAGTGCTACATTTGATTTACCAACACCACCTTTAGCTGAAGTAATAGCAATGTAACGAGCAAAACTTTTAGTTTCTTCTTCCGCAAAAAGAAATTTATACCTTATACCTGGAAACCCAAGCGAAAGTTTAACTAATCTGACAAGATCTTTTTTAAAGTTATTAACTAAGTCTTTATCATTTTTGGCAAGCATGATTTCAACATCACAAATATTGCCTTCAGCGATTTCAAGTTTTTTTAATCCCCCGGTTTCAAATAAACTTTTACGGGCAGTATAATCAATTAATCTTTCCAGATATTCTTTTACTTCTAAAATTTCCATATTTATTTACGTTCCTTAATATCTTTACTAAGCATTTTCACAAAGTCATTAAGTTTAATTGTCACTTGCTCAGTAGATCCGTGCTTGCGGAAAGTAACGGTTTTATTTTCCGCCTCATTATTTCCTAAAACTAAACTATAAGGAATTTTTTGCGTTTGCGAGCGTCTAATCTTATAATTTAATTTCTCTTCACTTAAATCAATTTCGGTTCGGATTTTAGCCTTTATAAGTTGTTTTTCTACAATTTTAGCATATTTACTATGATAATTGAGATTGACAGGAATAACACAAACTTGAATCGGACTCATCCAAAGTGGAAAGCTACCACCATAATGTTCAATAAGAATTCCAATAAAACGTTCAAATGAACCCGCAAGCGCTCGATGAATCATAATTGGTCGCTTACGATTGCCAGTTTCATCGATATAATGCAAATCAAAGCGTTCTGGTAAATTCATATCTAGTTGTATTGTCCCACATTGCCAAATTCTGTTCATTGAGTCTTTTAATTTAAAGTCTAGTTTCGGACCATAAAAAGCGCCTTCCCCTGGCATAACGATAACTTTAATGCCTGCTTCTTTACAAACCTCTGCCAATATTTTTTCAGCTTTATCCCAAAGCGAAACTTCACCAATAAATTTTTCTGGTCTCGTTGAAAGCTCAATATGAAAATTCAAATTAAATTGCGCATAAAACTTGTCATAAAGCTTAATTAGCTCTCTAACTTCATTATTGATCATTGCTTCTGTCATGAAAATATGCGCATCATCTTGGGTGAAAACTCGCACTCTGAAAAGTCCAGCTAAGGCTCCGCTTGCTTCATGCCTATGCACTAATCCTAATTCGGCTAACTTTAAAGGAAAATCCCGATAAGAGCGTAAGCCATTTTTATAGACTAAAATTCCCCCAGGACAATTCATTGGCTTTAAAACAAATTGATGCTTATCAATTTCTGATGTATACATATTTTCCCGGTAGTTTTCCCAGTGTCCACTGACCTCCCATAATTCCTGATTAAGCATAATTGGGGTCTGAATCATTTCATAACCTGCTGCATTATGAACTTCGTGCCAATATTTTTCAATTTCTGACCTAAGCATCATACCTTTAGGAAGCCAGAAAGGAAAACCTGGACCAAACTCAGAAATCATAAATAATTCTAATTCGCGCCCAAGTTTACGATGATCGCGCTTTTTTCTTTCTTCGATTAGTTCCAGATGCTTAGTTAAATCAGCTTCATTAAAAAAAGCAGTACCATAAATCCTTGTAAGCATCGGTTTGTTAGAATCACCTTGAAAATAAGCTCCGGCTAATGATAATAGTTTAAAATGCTTAATTGCCTTTGTATCTAAAAGATGTGGGCCGCGGCATAAATCACGAAAGTTATCTTGTTCATAAACCGAAAACTCTTCGCCTTCTAAAGCATCTATAATCGCAATTTTATATAAATCGTCTTTAAAAAGCTCTAGAACTTCCGCTCTGCAATAATCTGATTTCTTTAAAACAACTCCGGCATTTACGATTTTTCTCATTTCCGCTTCGATTGCTTCTAAATCATCAACAGAAATATTTTTTTCTAATTTAAAATCAATATCGTAATAAAAGCCTTCTTCAATTGCTGGTCCAATGCCAAACAAAGCTTGAGGATAAAGATTCTTAACAGCATGCGCTAATAAATGGGCAGCACTATGATTTAAAATCTTTAAAGCTTCCTCACTGTCATTAGTCACAAATGCAATATCCGAATCTTTTGTAAAAGTAAAATTTAAATCCTTTAATTCACTGCTTACCTTAAGCGCAATACTTCTTTTAAGTAGAGAAGGCGAAATACTTTTAGCTATCTCTATTCCAGAACTATTAACCGGATATTCTCTTTTATTTCCATCTGGAAATGTGATTATAATGTTTTTTTCCATATTTTGTCCTTTCTTGCATAAAAAAAACGTCCTTAAAAAACTATTAAGGACGAATGATTATCCGCGGTACCACCTTATTTCCCAAGAAATTAATTCCCTTAGGGCTCTTAACATGTTAACGCCATGATTACGGGCTAATATTATCCAAAAGCCTAACAAAAAGTAGTATCTTTATTTATTTTACATATGCAGCTTTTCACCAAATACCGCACTCGCTTTGATGTATCCTAAATCGACAGATCTTTTCAATAAATATTATAAAATAAGTATAATATATTGTCAAGCGTTTTCAAACTATTATTCGCTGAAATTTGCGTTTTTTTAGCTTTTAGTAATTCCTGACTGATTGCTTAGATCATTCATCGGCATTACTAACAAAGACTTGACGAATCTCTTTGCTATATTTTAGATAAAGTAATGTTAAAGTTTAATTAGTAAATTTCTATTTATTCAATTTATTTTAATAACATATTTATATTTAATCGGACTTCCTTTATTTAAGTTTAAGAATAAGCTTATCTTATTAGCTAAAAGAAACAATATTGAAGTTAAGCTTCAAAACGAAGCTTATACATCAAGATGTTCATTTTATGATAATGAAGAGATAGCTAAA
>WRBM01000009.1 GCA_009784525.1 Erysipelotrichales bacterium
CTTCTAAGAATTATTCCTTTATTTTTTGCCATCCTTTTTTTTCAAACTCTCGCAGTAATTCAGATAATCTGAGATTTTTCCGGTTTTGCAAAAGATTTCCCAATAGTCTTTAGTTGTCATAAAGAATCACTCCCATTTAAATTTATGGGGGATTTTTTTTATTATTCGTAAAAACCAAAGTTTTTCAAGTCTGCGATTGATTTTCTCCAATCCTTCTTTATTTTGACCCAAAGTTCCAAATGGAACTTGTTATCGAATATAGCATTTAAATCTTTACGGGCAGCCGTACCTATCTTTTTAAGCATCGCTCCATGCTTGCCAATAATGATACCCTTTTGCGATTCCCGTTCGCCATAAATCTGAATTCTAGCTTGCATTTGTCCTGTTTCAGAATTTTTCTTCAAATCTTCTGTCACAACAATAACTGAATAAGGAATTTCCTCTTTTGTATAAAGCATAATTTTCTCACGAACGACTTCCGCAATGATTGCCCGCTCTGGCTGATCGGTTACTGTATCTTCTGGAAAGTAAGCTGGCCCTGGCTCCAAAACTTCGGTAATTTCCTTTAATAAATGTTCAATGTTTTTATCTTCACGAACGCTAATTGGCACAACTGCCTGAAATTCCAGATGTTCTAAATACATCATAATAATCCGATCAATTGCACTTTTATCCGCCAATAAGTCGATTTTATTGATACCTAAAAAGATTTTACACTTGCAAGCTTTAAGTCTTTTAATTAATTCTAAATCTGTTTCATCTAAAAAGGGCTTAGCATCAACAAGATAAAGAATCGCATCATTATCCCTTAAGCCCTGATAGGCATTTTTCTGCATTGCTTCGCCTAATTTATTTTCAGGATTATGAATACCTGGTGTATCGATAAAAACTATTTGGTAATTATCGCCATGCAAAATACCACGGATTGTATTTCTTGTTGTTTGTGGCTTTGGACTGATAATCGCAATCTTTTGACCAACCAGTCGATTTAAAAGTGATGATTTTCCAACATTCGGTCTTCCGACAATGGCAATGAAGCCTGATTTAAATTCACTCATTTTCTACCTCTTCAAACGGATACGGCATAAGTTCAGAAACAGTTACTTCTTTCATATTACCTTTTAGGTTTGCTAAAACAATTTTAGTTTCTTTAGTTAAAAGTTCACTCATAACTTGCCGGCAAGCACCACAAGGACTTATTGGTGCTTTTGTATCGCCGAGAACAAGAAAACTTTCAATGTCTTTTTTTCTGACACCGTCCGCATAAGCAGAAAAAAGCGCTGTACGTTCAGCGCAGTTTGTTAAACCATAAGAAGCATTTTCGACATTTGCACCTTTATAAATTCTTCCGTCTTTAGTCTTTAATACTGCACCAACTTTAAATTTGGAATAAGGTGCATAAGCATTTTCTCTGGCATTTTTTGCTTCCTTTAGTAATTTATCCATTTCTTTACCTGATGATTTTAGCTTCTTTAAGCATAAGCTCTTGCCTTGCAATCATCTTTTCCTCTTCTTTTTTTGTTTCGTGATCATATCCTGTTAAATGTAAATAACCATGGACAGCCAAAAAGGCCATTTCCCGCAAATTTGAGTGTCCATACTCAAGCGCTTGTCTAAAAGCCTGAAGAGGCGCAATAAAGCAGTCACCAAAATAGTCGTTAGTATTATCCGGAAAACTTAATACATCAGTTACTTTATCTTTGCCTCTATAAGTTTTGTTTAACTCCTTAATTGCTTCATCAGAAACAAAGATCACTGACATCTTACCTACTTCATTTTTAAGCACTTTTTCTATCGTTTCATAATAGTCCGCTAATAATAAATTAGTCTGATTAACAAAATTAATTTTCATAACGTTCTAAAATCTTTTGCACAAGCGGATGCCTGACAACGTCCATTTTCTGAAATTCAATCGTTTCAATTCCCTTAATGTCTTTTAAAATCCGAATCGCTTTTAAAAGCCCTGACTCTTCACCTTTTGGCAAATCAATTTGCGTTATATCACCAGTAACAATCATCTTTGAAGAAAATCCTAGGCGAGAAAGGAACATTAACATTTGTTTATTAGTAGTATTTTGCGCCTCATCTAAAATAATAGCTGCATTTTCTAAAGTTCTTCCTCGCATATAAGCTAATGGTGCAATTTCAATAATTCCTTTTGTAAGATAACTATCTACTGTTTCCGTTCCCAAAAACTCATATAAGGCATCATATAATGGTCTTAGATATGGATCAATTTTTTCTTTTAAGTCTCCTGGCAGATAACCAAGTGATTCTCCAGCTTCGACAGCCGGACGCGTTAAGATTATTTTTTTTACTTTAGCTTCCTTTAACAACTTTACTGCATATAAAACCGCAAGATAAGTTTTTCCCGTACCAGCTGCACCAACCGCAAACACAAGATCATTTTTTTCCAAAGCTTCCAGATAGTATTTTTGGGTTAACGTCTTATAGTATATTTTTTTACCAAATGGCGCCAGAAAAAGGATTTTATTCTTATCATAGATTTGCTGGAATAGCGCAATTTTATCAGCTTCTTGAAGTTGTAAAAGATAAATAATATCTCTTTCCGTTATCGATATACCTTTAAAAGCAATCTCTAAAAGAATTGTTAAAACTTCTTCAATCTTTCGTTTAACTTCTTTGTTTTCACTGCTAATAACAATCTTTTCATTATCCGCAACGATTGTCACATTAAAATGATTTTCCAACAAGCGTATATTATTATGTTTGACTCCAGCAATATTCATTAAATGGTCAACTTGTTTAATCTTGATAGTCAGCTCCTGCAAAAATTAGTCACGTCCTTTAAATTCTCCGATATTTTCAATTGTACTGACAAGAAAATTGAAAGTAAACCCCTCATCATCTTCTACTACAGTCATGAACAGAATCTCCAAAAGCTTCTCTAAAGCATGCGTTTTCCGTAATATAAACTGGGCTTCAATTAATGATTCAGCAAATTCTCTAGCCTCTTCTTCTGTATATGTCAATATTATATCACTTTTTTCATACTTTTCTACATTTTTCCATGAGAAAATATTGAAAATCCGGAACACTTCATTTTCAATTAATGTATAGTTTTCGAAGTGCTGATTATTTCTGAAAGCAAAGTTAAGGCCAAATAAACTAAAGCTCCGGTAAAAACTAGTTTTCCCCGTCAGTTCGTTTTTAACAACATTTTTATCAACCCTGATTTCCACATATTCAAAAACCCGCGCCAGAACTAATCCTCTAGCCATCAATAAGTGCTCTGTTTCTTCATCATTAGTCTCAAAAGAACCGGAAATTAAAACATCGCCTGGTCTTACGATATCATTATAAGCAACTAATGGTGTACCATGAAAGGTCTGAATCATATGAATACTGCCCATTTTAGTAGCGACAATATCGCCAATCCTTTCATTTTCAATCGGCCTTTCCTTGCTTAACTCGTCTTTACTGACATTAACATGAATAATAAAGCCTCTTTTTTCGATTGAAATCCATTCATAGGCAATATGCCTTTGGCGAACCTCCCGATTTAAGTCATTGATTCTTTGGTCAGTTATAAAATTCAAGCCCAAAAAGGTTGTATAATTAGCGCTGATTTCTGCTTTTATCTGATCATTAATTAAGAAATTTCCGTTAAAGATAATAGCACTAACATAAAAAAGGCTAACAAAAAAGCTAACCAAAAATAACCCTACCCCAGCAATAAAGCCTTTTTTAATAAAAATCAGCTTTTTAGCTTCATTAATATAATCCGTTAAAATCTCTATTTCACAGTTGTTATTTTTTAAATATTGATATGTTTTTTTATCGGTATAAAAACAATAAAAATCACCATCAGTGGTGAGATTTCTTAAAACAATTTCTTCCTGATAAAGAAAAAAATCACGCTTGTGGATTTTCAGATGATATAGCTTGAGCAAAATTACCTACCTCGATTACTTTTATTTTTCCAGAGATGATTAAATCTTCTTTATTCAATTCTTTAACCGAAAAACCTTCACCAGTAAATCGATATTCAGTTGTCTGAATTTCAGTGTCTGTTAAGATATGGATTTTCTTAAAGTTATAGACAACTATCATATCTTCCCTTATTTCAAGTTTAACATTGACTGGTTTTAATTTGTCAATCCAGCTTTTAAAGTTTTTCAGTTTCAAAGTATCACCCTTTAAAAATATGCATTTTATAGGTAAATTATCTCACAACGACCATAAAAAAAATAAGGCAACTTCATTTTTACTGAAATTGCCTTAAATAAATTTAGTCTTCATCTCTTTCATTTTTTTTATTTAATATAGAAATTCGTGTTTCTAAAATAAAAGAAATAATTACCGCTACAATACCTAAAAGTCCCACGCCTGTTGGATAAAGATTGTTTAGATGATTATAGTTTCGGGTATTACTAGAATTCAAAATGGTAATAATTAACCAAGCAATTGTGCCAACGGAAAATAAAGATATGCCAATAAAAAATAACGGTTTATGTAAAATTTTCATTTTTCTCTCCTTTCTGCATTCTATTTATTTAAATTTTACCATGTTTAAAGGCTTTTTCTTTCCTTATTCTAACGACAAATTTCGACAGGTAGTGTTGATTCTTTTAATTCGTTGTCGAAATTTGTCGGGCGCTTTTCGTTGCTATTTGTTGTAATAAATGTTATTATGAAAGCGGTTACTTCTAGATTTATGTCGAAATTGGGGGTGAAGTTTTAATTGATAAAAAGTCTAGATAACACAAAAAAACATAAGGAGAGAAAATATATGCAATTATTTAAAAAGTCATTTTTTGTAGCGCTTATTTCATTAATAACATTTATTTTAGTTCCTAGAAATGTCGATGCATTTTGGGATTATACATTCTTTAATATTAATGTTAATGATAATGTGCACTTAGTAAATGCTAATGACCAAGGAAACCATATTTTTACTGAAACTACACTAACTGGTGGCTTTACAATAGTCTATGACGGTTCGAGTTTTGAAAGCTCTAGGGTCGCAACTCCTTTCCTAACTTTGGAAAGAATCTTGCCTGATGGTAGTTTTGAAACAATCTTTGATGGACAATTTATCCGAGATGGTGAAGTTACAGAAATGGTAATCAATAGCACGGGTTTGTTTAGAATGATTGGTAATACATTTTTTTGGGGAGATCAGATTGAACCTGAAAGATGGATGAATGATTTTGTTACCTTTGAGATTCTGGAAGAAGCAATTTTTACAGGTTGGCGAGTAACATATGATAGAGTGGATTACTACTTCTACGATCAGGGAGTAAAGTCTGATGGAGAATGGGTAGAAGCGAACTTTTTTGGGAATAACTCATTTTTCGATGTAACATTTTTAGGTAACTCATCTGGCAATCAATCTGCCGAAATTTTACTAATGTCGGCCCATCAGCAACCAACAACTGGTAATGGTGGCGTATCTTTAGTCCTAAATAGATTTTTTCAACTTGATGAAACTTTCAGAGTTAACTTCGTTGGAGAAATAGTTCACGGAACGATTTTATTTACAATAACTCAGCGAACACGAATTGCATTAATGGTAGATCCGTCTATGCATGCGGTTGGAACAGAGGTAACCCTAAATGGTGGAGCTCGCTATAGTACGCAGATGACAGTAGGTTTTACTAGAATTATTTATATTGGTTGGCACGGCTATGCTCAGTCTCGACACAATTTTACACTAACCTCTTCTGATGAAAATATCGCTACCGTCAGTGAGCACGGATTAATTTTTGCTAGAGCTCCAGGAAGGGTAGACATATTGGCAATAAGGAATGACAATCTACAATTTGGAGTCGTAGCAATAACAGTTTCAGAAGTTAGACCTGGACCAACAAGAAATCTTGCTTTGACAACAGATACAAGGCAAGATCCTTCTCACAATGGAACAGAAGTAACTTCTGGAGTTGGCCTTCCTAGAGAAACGACTATGAATGTTGGCTTAACTAGATCAATATCATTTGATGGTGTAGTACCTTCACCAATAATCCAGAATTATTTATGGACCACCAGTGACCCAAGAGTTGCAACAGTCAGCCAATTTGGTACAGTCACCGCACATAATCCTGGTATTGTTACAATTGACGTTGTATATCGTTATAATATGAATTTTCGAGGTTCAATTACTCTCCAAGTTCTTTCACCTTGGGTTTTAAGTACTAGTGTTTTAGGTACTATTTTCAGCACAAGGCTTGAGGCAGATACTGATTTATTCGCTCTGCAGGCTGACGGCTTTTTCATTAGATATGAAGGATTTGACGGGGGTAGGCGCTTCAGTTTATTCTTTCAAACTTTACAATCCGAACATACTCCACATATATTTGATGAATTTGTTAGACCTGGCGAAAGAATATATGTTCACGGTGTTGGTGGCTACTTAAATTTCAGAAGCGAAGATATCAATGTGACTTTTGATTTACAGCGTTCAATCTGGGTAAGATTAACAACAAATGCTGAACTGGGGAAAAACGCTTTTGCCAGTAATCGGGGTAGAGAACTTTGGTTTGCTGTACACAATGATTATCCGCGTCACTTTGTTTCTGGAGTTCTACTTCAATGGACAGATTCAATAGACAGTCCACCTCTTCAATCTGGAATCAACACTTTAACTATTAACATGCCATTTTCGCCAATAACTGGATATATGATATATGCAAGAGATATCAGATCTGGAGTAACTGAGCTTATCAGTCTACTTCATTAAATTTAACTATATAATTTTATTTGCGAAATTTTCCAATACAAAAGAGCTGTAATCCAAACTAGTTCAAATAAAAAATGCGAGACTCCATAACTGGAAATTCTCGCATTTTTTGGTATAATATAGGTTATATAATCTTTATTCCTTAGGATTAAACAATTGTCACCGTAATAATAATTGTGACTCGCTGATTTAATTGGTAGTTTCCAATAATTGTAAAAGTTTGACCTACCGTAAGTGGTGCTGTTGACCAAACTGGTCCCCAAGGGCTTACTTCTATAAAAGGCGATGGCGAACTCCAATCATAGAGCTGGATTAAATTTATCGGTACATTAACCGAATTAAGACTAATATTACCTCCGCTTCTACTCATCGTCATTGCATGATTGATGGTTATCGCTACATTACTATTTTCAGGCATAATTACTAAATCTCTATAAAAAACTCTTCCTGGATTTTGCCTGCAAATTGCTATAATCCTCACATTTGTAATACTGCTTACTGGCATAGCTAGAACCGTTCCATAATTAGTTATTTGTGCAACATTAGGATCACTTGAATGCCATGTAAAATTCTGACGCGATTCTTGGTTAGCTAAATAGATTAATCTAGTAAATCCTTGTGTAATTGTATTGGCACCTGGAAGACCATTGTTTATGGTGACTTCAGAACCTCTTAAAGATGCCCATGAAGGATCCGTTACTAACTGATGACTTCCTGTTTCTGTTATGATTCTAGAAACACTCATCATCACAAAATTATTTATTCCAGCGTTTAAGAATCCTAAATAATAAGTACCTGAAGTTAGTTTAAAGGTAAATGAACTGAATCCACTGATATTTTCTACCTCAAGAACAGTTATATTTGTTCCTGCTCTTTGCATAAGGACAAAGATTGCATTTGATGATGATATACCACTATAAAATATTTCGACATTGATTACTGCGCCTGGACTTAAAACAATACCCACCAGTTGTTCATTTCTTCCACTTTCAGCTATCTGAAGAAAATCAGTTCTAAGAGCTGTGTTAAGAAAGTCTGGTTGGCTGTATTCCAAAAGACTTAATGTCAAAAAAAGTTGATTTACTTGGTTTACATTTAAATCGATATCAATATAGAACCATCCTGATCTTGGCAAAAATGCTGTAATTACATTATGTCCCTCACGAGTTCTGGCTTGTCTAAGATTATCAGCAACAATATTTCCTTGAGCATCTCTAATTATAATCCCATCATGTGGAAATTGCATTCCACCAGTAGCTGATAGCTGGAACTCAACGAATCTTGTTCCCCAGTTCTGAAAAGCAAATCTACCGCGCCCATCAATTAAATAAGGAAGAATGTTTCTTTCGTTGTTAGTCGCAAAAACATCTGTTATAGCAGCCGCAATCGATAAATCAACCCTACCTGTTCCATTAGTAATAATAAATTCTACTGCTATATAGTAGACTCCGACAAAATTCCTTGTCAGATTAACTGTTCTGCTTGCATTAGATGAAATCGACTCTAGTAATTTGAAATTAGGACCAAACAAGGTAACTCGGATAGGAATTTCCCCTGTAATTGATAATCGATAAATTCCTTCAACCGCATTTATTCCAAAAAGGGCATTATCACCTACCGAAAGATTTGCATGATTAGAAGCAGTAAAACCACGTAACGGCTGTAGTTCCATTAAACCTACAAAGTCTGACGGTCTGATTATATCAGAGTGTACGAGCCAATTGTGTGCATTTTTGTATGCCATTAATCTATGGTTTGGAACATAAATTCTCAAAAAAGGAGTGTTTGCAAAAGCATTTTGATTTATTAAATTTGGCGGAGTCTCCCTAGACATATGTATGCTATGAAGAAATTCCGAATCAGCAAACGCATTTGACCCGATTGAATTAACACTTGATGGAATTCGAATTTCTTTTAAGCCTGTTCTTTGAAAGGCATATCTGCCGATTGTTGTTAAACTATTTGGCAAATTAATATTTGTTAAACTAGGAGTATTTTGAAAAGCCGCGTCTGAGATTGAAGTAACATTTCCTTGAATGTTAACAGTTTCCAGATTTAATGATTCTCTAAATGCCCCTTGCGGAATAAATGTTATCTGAGGTGGAATATTGATGCTTCTCAAGCCTGTATTCCAAAAAGCTTCTGACCCAATTGATGTTAAACTATCAGGAAGAGTAAGGCTCTCTAAATTTCTTGCCGCAGCAAATGCTCGAAAGCCAATGTGTGTCAAGTTGAGCGGCAATGTTACATTTTGCAAATTAGGCGTATCCGCAAAAGCAAAATCACCAATACGTCTCACTTGACTTCCATATTGAAAAGAAACCCCTTGTAAGCCATTCTCCCAAAAAAAGGCAAAATCACCAATGGAAGTTACTATGCGCCCATTAATAACGTTTGGTATTTCTATACTCCCTATTATATTTCTTGTAATTCCTAATATTTCAATCTCATTGTTTGGCAAATCTCTTGTAATCCAAATTCTGGCTGCACTAACAGCCGCGTAAGCATTAACTCTACCATTAGAAATACTCAGTCCATTTAATGCAGAAGGTCTATCTGCAGTCTCCATTATAATGTTTCTTAGCATGATTGGATTTAAATTAGGAGTTACAGACAGCATTAATGCAGCTACGCCTGCAACGAATGGCGCCGCGGAAGAGGTGCCATTGTACCAAGCAAATCCATTGCCTCTGTTTGTTGTTCTAATGTTTTCAACGCTTGCAGTACCTTGATTCCCACCTGGGGCGAAAATACAAACTGTTGTTGCACCAAAGTTTGAAGATTGAGAAGAGTTCCACACTGACCTTTGGTCGTGTCTGTTTGAAGCACCAACAGAGATAAGATTTGGCAATCGATACGAAGCAGGGAAAGCAGGATTGTTGCCATCGTTATTAGTTCCCTCATTCCCAGCAGAAGCAACAAACAATCCGTTAAAGGCTTGAATAGATGCCCTTAATGATACATCGTATGTATTCCAGTTTGAATACCACCCACCACTCATATTAAGAATGTGTATTCCATTTGCCGCAGCGAACTGGATTGCTGTCAATGCCATGCTTGAATTTCCTGACCCAACATCATTCCAAATCCTTAATGATACAATCCTTACATTCGTGTTTTGCGTTACGCTTGCGAAGTTCCCATGTGACCCAACAATTCCAGCCGACATAGTTCCATGCCCATGTGGGTCTTCCAAAACATTCGCAGGGCGACGGTTTGAAGTTAAAAAACAAGCGAATAAATGAGTATCAACTCTACTTGCCAAACCTGGATGACTTGCTTCGACTCCAGTATCCATAATTCCAACTCTTACTATGTTCGTACTGTTAGTACCTACGATACTCCAAGCACCTTGCGCGTTAATTCTATCTAGACTCCAATGCCCTGTGCTTGCTTGCGCTGGACTAATTCCTGCATAAGCGTGAGGCGAGTTTTCTTCTGCACTATACCCATATCCGTAATCCATTATTGGCAAGACATTCTGTCTAATAAAGTCTGGACTAGCACTTAATATACCATCCATTCTTTCCAATCTTCTTACTTTGTTAAGCACATTTTGGTGAGATGGATTTCTAAGTCTTAGAATTACAATTCTCCTGTAATTCTCCAAATCTACACTTTGGTTTAACGAATTATCTAACGAATTGTCCAATGAGTTTGAAAAACTTCTAGCGCTGGAAGAGTTCATAGGGTCTAATTGGGCTCTTGCCATTTCCAAACCAGGTGTTAGTTCTTCGACATCATTACGGAAATAGTTCCTAACCTCAGGAAAGTCTGCCAGTGTCAAACACTGCATCAGGCTTCTTCTGCTTGCTCTCAGGTTTTTAACCACAATAACTGTTTCAGGGCAAAAGTCGTCTGCCAGCGTTGCTTGACTATAAATGGTTGCTTCATATGGAGCTTCACGCAACAGAAACTCTGAATTATTTTCATGTGGCAGGCTTGCACTCTCTGGGCCGCGCCCGATAACTTCTCGCTCCAGTGCATATGCATTAAAATCTATTTGCGATGATGTTGCAACAGTAATGCTTACAACAACGAGCATTAGCATGCTCGTGAGTAATGTTGTTTTCTTAAAAAGAAAGTTTTTCATTTTATTTCCCCCTTAAATTTTGTTTTATTTCACTTGTATTCTAATTGAATCTATTATCAAGGTAATTGGTGTTGTGCTCCCATTTACATTTGTTATATTTTTACTACTTGCCTCCTTTTTTCAAAATCTATCTTACGCCCTTTATTTAACGGCAGAACTCTGTAAGCGTTTTATAGTTAGAATTATTTTAACTTATTTTTCAACATAAATCAACATTTTGCGCCCGACAAATCTCGACAGGCCTTATGTTTTTGTCGTGCGCTTTTTATCAAAATTAGCTGAATTGATTTGTTGCGCTCAAATTTGAATTAAATGATTAACAATGTTTTATTTAAAAAAGATACCCCTGCGGGCAATGAAAAATTTATTAAGCAGGCTAAACTGGAAATATTGAAATGAATTATAATACAAAAAATGCATTCAGCGGTGTTGCCAAGCGCTGAATGCATTCAAAAAGAGTGTTTTATCAAACTAAATTAATTTTGTTTTAATTTTATACAAGCTCATATTAAACAATTTTAGCATCATTAATAAACAATTCAAAATCAGCACCTAAAAAAGTTGCGGCACGCCGGCACATAATCATTCTGCCTAGAAATATTTCAAAATAATCCATAACTGGTGTAAATTCAATATCAATATCTAAACAAAGTCTGATCTTAGTTTTGTTTGCTGCTTTGATAAACTTTATTTCAGAGCGGGTAACAGCGTAATTAACCCGATCATGAATATCATTAATAATATTATCCATACAAGTTTCCTGGACTCTTGAGCGGCGCACATCTGCCTTATCAGCAATAATAAGAGCCGCTGAGACGGCGCTGATAGGTTTACCTGTATTTTCATCATGGTTTCCGATTGCACTGCAGACGATGCCGATATCTTTATAATCCATGTCATGTTTTTCTAAAATATTTCTGGCTATTTCAGCTCCACTTGCTGCATGAAAAGTACGATTTATCATATTACCGATATCATGAAGTAAACCAGCTATTTTTCCTAATTCCGCATGTTCTTTAGAATGCCCAAGTTCTCTTAGAATCTTCGCAGCTGTTTCTGCAGTAAGTGATAAGTGCGGAAAGCTGTGCTCAGTAAATCCAAGCGCTTTAAGTGCTTCATTTCCCGCTTCAATATAAGCGCGGACTTGTTCATCTTTTTTGAGTATTTCATATGTTACAGCCATAAATTATTTGTATGCTTTATTGGCATACTACTCCTCTACATTATTTTTCATAAAAATTATTCATAGTGTGTCTATAGTTTTACGATATCATTTTCTATTATTTGATAAACTAAGCGATGTTGAATATTAATTCTTCTATAAGAACGCAACTGATAAATTACCAACTAACAATATTATATCAGACAAAAATGCGGATGCCAATCATTTTCTTCATAATTCAGTAAATATTTTACTCTAGAAAAAGAAAAGTATGCTTGAAAGAAAAAAACCTTCTTCGGAAGGTTTTAAATTAATATTTTTTAGTTTTAGCAACCATACGTTTCTGTTTACGCTTGTCGCTTGGTTTTTCATAATATTCGCGTTTACGAACTTCCGCAAGGGTTCCAGAACGTGAAACTTCGCGCTTAAATCTCTTTAAAGCATCTTCAATCGTCTCTTTTTCACGTAATACTGTTTTAGGCATTTACAAAGCCTCCCTTCCAGACTAAAATTTTACTCCAAATATTATACTATATTTATTTTCGTTTGTAAATAGGCTTGCGCAATTTTCACAATTATTTTTCAAAAACCGACAATTGTTTGTTAATTATTGACTAAAAATCTGACCATAAATCACTGTTTTTGTAATTTTGGTTATTGTGATTGCTATAATTTCACCTATTTTAATTTCAGAGCCTGAAACAAAGACCCTTAAATAATTTGTTGTGTAGCCTTGAAAATATTTTCCATCTGTTGATTCAGGAATAAATTCAAGGGTTTTACCAATAAAAGCCTGAGCGTATCTCTGGCCAGTTAATATACTCAAATCCCTTAATTTTTTCGCTCTTTCTTTTTTTATTATTTCTGGAATTTGATTTGGCAATTTTTCCGCAACTGTATTTTCTCTTACTGAATAAGGAAAAACATGAAGGCGCATGAATCCTACTTCTTCAATAACTTTAACAGTTTCTTCAAAATCAGCTTCCGTCTCTCCTGGAAAACCTACCATTACATCACTGCTAATCGCTAAATCAGGTACTGCTTTTTTTAATTTTTTTACAATATCCAGAAATTGTTCTTGTGAATAGTTTCTATTCATAGCCTTTAAAATTTTACTTGAACCACTTTGAAGGGGAATGTGCAGATGTTTGCATAAAGGAGCATTTTTTAGTAACTCAATTAACTCAGTTGTAATTTCCGTTATCTCTAAAGATGAGATCCGCAGACTAAGAAGTTTCGGACAGTTTTTTGTTAAATCTTTAATTAACTCAGTTAGAGAATAGTTAATATCTCTTCCGTAAGAGCCCGTGTGAATGCCACTTAGAACGATTTCCGGATAACCAGCATTAGTTACCTTATCAATTAACTCAATCGTTTTCTTTGGATCACGACTCTTTCCAGGTCCCCTGACAAAAGGTACAATGCAGTATGAACAAAAGCTATCACAACCATCTTGGATTTTAACAAAAGCCCTAGTATTAGAAAATTCAATAGCCTCCGTATCATCAAAATTGATACTTTGCATAATATCGGTGACATTAATTATTTGCTTTTTTTGTTTTTTTAGTTCTGGAATTAAATCAGCAATCTGATTTTTATTTTCATTGCCAATAATTAAATCGACACCATTTAAATCCGCAATCGTCTCTGGCTTACTTTGTGAGTAACAACCCATAATGCATAATAGTGCATTAAGTGGTTTTCTTTTCGCTGTCTGATTGATTAATTTTCGACTTTTTGAATCACTAGCTTGCGTAACTGTGCATGTATTTATTACATAGACATCTGCTTCTTCAGAAAAATTAACGCGTTCATAATTTCTTTCTTTAAGCTTATTCCAAAGCGCCTCGGTCTCAAAAGTATTTACCTTACAGCCAAGCGTAAAAAATGCGACTTTATAGCTCATATTGATAAATAAGCATTGAAAGAAAAGTTAAAGGTGCCGTTTCAGCCCTTAAGATTCTCTTGCCTAAACTAATTGATTGGAAATTATTGTTTTTTAAGTATTCAAATTCTGAATTACTGATTCCACCTTCTGGCCCAAACAAAACACCAATTTTAGAACCAGGTGTTATTTTTTCAAAATATTTTTTCATAGTGTTTTCCGTTTCTCTTTCATAACAGACAAATAAATAGTCATAATCTTTAAATAAAACTTTTCTCAAATCCTCTATTGCTAAAATCTCCGGAATAAAGTTTCTTTCTGCCTGCTCAGCCGCTTCTTTACAGATTCTTTTTAGCCGAATAGTTCTTTCTGTTCTTTTTCTTTCATCTAATTTAACGATAGATCTTTCCATCATAACTGGCTTAATTTTAGCTGCGCCAAGTTCAGTAGCTTTTTCACAAATAAAGTCTAACTTATCACCTTTTGGAAAACCAACAAAAAGAGTGACCTCGATTTTTAGTTCACTGTCACCCGTATTTTCCTTGATTACATTAAATCTAACAACTTCATTGGCAAATTCCGTGATTTGGCATAAAAAAGCTTTTCGCTTAAAACAGACAATAATATTATCTCCTGTTTTCATTCTTAAGACATTTTTTATGTGATGAAAATCAGCTTTGATATAAGCGCCAGTAAATTCTGTTTCGGAGATAAAGTAACGCTGCATTACTTATCTTTTTTCTGGAATTTACAAAGGGCAAGTAAAATAATTGACAAGAAAATTGGTGGCGCAAAAAAGTAAAAGCTAACAAGAAAAGCATTTACAGAAAGTCCTGTGCGCAAGTTATCAACAATACTTACAATCATAATTAAGGATGTTATAATTAAACAAACCAATCCTACTTTAAAGAAAAAATTTGGATAATCTTTCTCCTTAACATCAGAGACAATAAAGTTATATTCCTCTTCGCTCATTTTTTCTGGAACCAATACTTCTTTTCCAAATCCGTTTTCCGGATTTAGAACACGGACAAAAACAACTTCGCCATTTAGCAAATAACTGGAAAAATTCTCATAGGCAATTTCTGCATCCTCAATTTCTTGATAAGAGGCATCTAATTCCTCAAGTTCTAAACGCTCAAAATATCCTAATGTGCATTTTTTTACCGCCCGAAATATTTCAACTTCAGCTTTTTTTGTTTGCATTCTTTTTTGGATTGCTTCATTCATAAATTTTAACTCCTTAATTTTATACTATAAATATTTTATAATATCTTAGCTAATCTTACAAGTATTTTAAACAATAATATAATAAAAACGAACTTTTTTCCTTTAAAAGTTCGTTTATTTGTTTTTATTTTTTAAAAAAGCCTTTAAATTTCTCCCAAGGAGTCTGTTTACTGGAAATTTCAACTTTCTGAAGTTCTTCAAAAAGCTTACGATGCTCAGCAGAAAGATTAGTTGGTGTTTCAATGCGAACAGTAACAATCATGTCACCTTTTCTTCGGCTTCTGACATCCTGAACGCCCTTTTCTTTCAATCTGATTTGTGCAGCACTTTGAGTTCCGGATGGGATTGTCATTTTAACATCGCCATGAATAGTTGGAACTTCAATAACTTTTCCTAAAGCCGCATCAGAAAACGAAATCGGAATTTCAATTCTAATATCGTTTTTATCACGAGCAAAAAATTTGTGAGGCTTGACTTTAAAACGAATATATAAATCCCCGTTTGGCCCGCCATTATAGCCAGCTTCGCCATAGTTTTCCATTCTTAAGCTTAGACCCGTATCAACACCAGCCGGAATATTAACATTAACTGTCTTTTTAACGCGATATCTTGCTTTACCGTGACATTTAACACAAGCCTTCTTAATTTCACGACCAGTCCCTTTACATTTAGGACAAGCTGATTGAACTCTGGAAATTCCTAGAAGTCCTCGTTGCTCAACAATAACCCGGCCCGATCCTTTACATTTATCACAAGTAACAAGATCACTTTTAGAATAAGCACCAGTACCTGAACAAGTAGAACATTCATCTTCAACTTCTAATGAAACATCCTTTTTAGTTCCAAATACTGCTTCTTCAAATTCCAAAGTCATAACCATTTCAACGTCATTACCAGCCGCTGGACGATTAGATTGTTGCGACCTGCCACCACCAAAACCTTGAAAGACTTGTTCAAAAATATCGGAAAAGCCAAACCCACCGCCACCAAAATCAAAGCCTCCAAAACCTTGACCTTGAGCTTGATGACCAAACTGGTCGTATTGACTGCGTTTTTGTGGATCACTTAAAATCTCATTAGCTTCATTTACTTCTTTAAATTTCGCTTCTGCATCAGCGGCTTTGTTAACATCGGGATGGTATTTTTTGGCCATACTGCGATAAGCTTTTTTTATTTCATCTTCACTGGCATTTTTACTAATCCCTAATACTTCATAATAATCTCTTTTATCCGCCATATAAGCTCCTTTGTTGCGATTTATTTTTTATCTACTTCCTCAAAATCAGCGTCGATGATATTATCATCTTTTGGCGTTTCATAGTGTTCGCCTTCTGGTTGAGGTTGAGCTTGCCCTGTTTTTTCGTAAACTTTTGCGGCTAACTCATGAGCTTTCTTCTCGAGCTCATCTTTTTTAGTGCGAATTAAATCAAGATTATCACCTTTTAAGGCTTCCTCTAGTTCATTGGCTTTTGTTTCAACATCTGCTTTTTCACTAGCGTCAAGATCAGGAAGATCATTTAATGATTTACGAACCGAAAATACAATACTATCTGCTTCATTTTTAAGATCAATCGACTCTTTTTTAACGCGATCTGATTCTGCGTTTTCTTCAGCTTCTTTAACCATTCTCTTGATTTCATCCTCAGAAAGTCCAGTGGAATCCTTGATAGTGATTTTCTGTTCTTTTCCTGAACCTAAATCTTTAGCATTAACATTAACGATTCCGTTTGCGTCAATATCAAATTTCACTTCAATTTGTGGTACACCACGTGGTGCTAAAGGAATATCATTTAACTGGAAACGACCTAATGTTTTATTATCGTGAGCCATCGGTCTTTCACCTTGTAAGACATGGATATCAACTGCTGGCTGATTATCAGCTGCGGTTGAAAAGACTTGCGATTTAGACGTTGGGATTGTTGTATTTCTTTCAATTAACTTTGTAAATACACCACCTAAAGTTTCAATTCCTAATGATAATGGTGTAACATCTAGTAAAAGAATATCTTTAACATCACCAGCTAAAACTCCGCCTTGAATCGCTGCGCCCATTGCCACAACCTCATCAGGGTTAACACCTTTATTAGGCTCTTTACCTAATTCTTTTTTAATTGTTTCCGCAACTGCCGGAATTCTTGTAGAACCACCAACAAGTAATACCTGATGTAAATCGTTAGCTGTCATTTTTGCATCTTTTAAAGCTTTTCTGACTGGCCCTAAAGTTCTTTCTACTAAATCATGGGTTAACTCATCGAATTTGGCTCTCGTAAGAGTTTTTTCAAAGTTGATTGGTCCGGCTGCCGTCATCGATAAAAATGGTAAAATAATCTGTGTTTGCGTGATTCCGCTTAAATCTTTTTTAGCTTTTTCAGCCGCATCTTTTAAACGTTGCATTGCCATTTTATCATTTTTCAAATCAACAGCGAACTCTTTTTTAAATTCCGCAACTAAAAAGTCAATAACTTTTTGGTCAAAGTCGTCTCCACCTAAATTATTATCTCCGCTTGTGGAAATAACTTCAAAGGTTCCGTCAGATAAACTTAAGATCGAAACGTCAAACGTACCGCCCCCTAAGTCAAAGACTAAAACAGTTTGTTCTTTATCAGTTTTATCAATACCGTAAGCTAAAGCAGCTGCCGTTGGCTCATTGATAATCCGCATTACTTCTAAGCCGGCAATTTTACCCGCATCCTTAGTTGCTTGTCTTTGTGCATCGTTAAAGTAAGCCGGAACGGTAATAACCGCTTTATCAACAGTTTGACCTAAATAAGCTTCTGCAGTTTGTTTTAAGTTTTGTAAGATCATAGCGCTAATTTCTTGCGGTGTATATGTCTTATCTTGAACTTTTACTTTATGATTAGTTCCCATATGTCTTTTAACTGAAAAGATTGTATCCAGATTAGTAACCATTTGATTTTTAGCAATTTGACCAATCTGAATCTCATCACCTTTAAAAGCCACAACCGAAGGCGTAGTTCTCGCCCCTTCTGGGTTTGTGATTACTTTTGCTTCACCAGCGTCCATAACTGCGACGCATGAGTTTGTAGTACCTAAGTCGATACCGATAATTTTATTTGATGCCATAATTCATTTCTCCTTTTTTCTTTTTATTCGCTGATAATTACAATACTTGGTTTAATAATACGCTCTTTATAAGTAAATCCTTTTTGGATTTCTTTGATTATCATATTTGGTTCAACACCATCAACTTTTTGTTTTTCCGCTGCCTGATGATATTTTGGATCAAAGTTACCTTCAGCTTTAATTTCAGCTAACCCATCTTGCTTTAAAACCGCAAAAATCTGATCATTGACCATTTTAAAGCCCATCAAGAAGTTTTTAAGCATTTCGTTATCTGTAGGCATATTACAAACTACTTCTAGTTGTGTCAAGCCTGGTAATAAATCACTGATTAAATATGACGATGCATATTTAATATCTTGGATTTTTTCTTCTTGGGTCCGTTTTTTAAAGTTAGCTAATTCGGCACTGTTTCTTAAAAGTTTATCACTAAGAGTTCTAACCTCTTCTTCAAGTCTGGCAATTTTCTCTTTTGTTGATTCTGACTTTTTAGCCTTTGGTGCTGGTTCTTTAGTTTCCTGACAATCTTTGCAATGCTCTTCAGTCTCACAATTATGCTTCATATTTTCTTTCATTAGGTTTCCTCTCTTTACTCATCAAATAGTTTTGTCATACTTTTAGCTAGATATTCGATTAATGGTATGACCTTTTTATATTCCATCCTCGTTGGTCCGATAACCGCTATCGTTCCGTAATCATCTTCTGTGATGCGATAAGGAACAGAAACGACTGTACAGTCATTCATGCGGATAAATTGATTTTCGCCACCGATTCGCACACTTAAACTTTCTGGAAAATCCCGCATGACTTTTAAAACATTCTTTTCTTCCATGATTTCCATAAAGCCACGTAACTTTTCGACGCTTTGAAATTCTGGTTGTAGAAAAGCCTTTGAGACTCCCGATAAGAAAAAACTATTTTCCATAAACTTTTCAAAGGTATTCAAAAAACTATTTATCAAAGTTTCCTGATAATCCATATAATTCTTAATTTGCGTATCCGCAAGTTTATGATTGATTATTTCCTGAGCTTTTGTTAAAGGCACATCATGTAATAATTCATCTAAGTTCTGAATAATTTTCTTTAAATCACTTAAGGAAAATTCCGGGGCTAGATGAATCTTTTGGTTTTCGACATGTCCAAGATTAGTGACTATCAGAAGAATTGCTTCATTTTGACTTAACGGAATAAATTCAAGCTTTTTAATCCGGCAATTTTGAAAATTAGGTCCTAAAGCTACTGTCGTATAATTTGTTAAATCACTTAAAAGATTTAAGGCTTCTTTGATTGTTTCTTCCTTCGATAACTCTTTCTTAGAAAAAAGAGCATCAATTGCCGGAAAATCGGCTTCTGTCTGATCATCTCTAGTAAAAAGATTTTCAACATAATATTTATAACCTTTTTCCGAAGGCACACGGCCACTTGAAATATGCGTTTTTTCTAAAAAACCTAATTCTTCAAGTTTAGCCATCTCAAAGCGAATAGTTGCGGAAGAAAATTCCAGATAAGGCTTATCAATCAAAAACTTTGAACCAATTGGCTCAACAGCTTTAACGTACTCTTCAACGATTGCTTTGAGGATTAATTTTTGACGATTGGAAAGCATCTTACACCGCCTTTGGCACTCTACTAGTTTTTGTGCTAGTAATATTTTACATCATTTAATTAGCACTGTCAATACTAATCTGCTAAATTTTATCATTATTTTTTACAATTATGCCTTTTTTTATTCAGTAAGCTGGTTTTTTTCAACTTAAAATCGCTGATTTTTCATATAAATATCGAGAAAAATCAAAAAAGCCATTGCATAATAGCTTATAATTTGATATAATACTTAATTGAAATAAACGGAGGAATGAAAAATGCGCGATTTAGTTAAATTAGTGTGCAGTGACTGTAAAGAAGAAAATTATCATACCGATAAAAATAAAAAATTAAATCCAGAACGGATTGAATTTAAAAAATATTGCCCTAGATGCAAAAAACATACATTGCATAAAGAAAGAAAATAACTATTTCGGTAGTTATTTTTATTTATAAAGATGAAAAAATATATTTTAGGCGATTTTCAAGTCAACACATATCTACTAAATTATCGCAAAGATGCTTTTTTAATCGATCCAGGTTATGAAGCTGATTTTTTACTTAATGAACTTAAAGATTTTAATCTTAAAGGTATTCTTCTGACTCACGGTCATCTTGATCATATTGATGAAATTGGCAGTTTCTCTTGTCCGATTTATATTCATAAAGATGATATTGATGCCTTAATGAATGAAAATATTAGCGGATATACTTATTTTGGCTCTACGCCAAAATATCAGTTTTCTAAACTAAATATAATTCCTTTAGATAATAATAGCGAAATATTTTTAGGTCCAGATCCTATTAAAGTTATTCATACACCTGGTCATACCAAAGGTTCTTCTTGTTTTTTATATCAGAACCGACTTTTTACTGGTGATACATTATTTCGCAACGATGTTGGCCGAACTGACCTTTTAGGAGGAAACAATCAAAGCTTACGAAAAAGTATCAATCTTATATTTGATAAAACTCCTGACTATATAAAAATTTATCCTGGCCATGGCGAAAACTCTAATATTAAATATGAAAGAGAGAATAATCTCTTTTACAAAACAATAAGAAAATAATAAGAGACACTTTCAACGGTGTCTTTTTATTATTTAATCCATTCTTTAAATTTCCAAGACGCATGAAGCAGCAAATTATGCTTAGCCATTTTTTTCAAGAAACATCAAAATAGATTTTTCCGGATTAAATTTTAAACAGTATTAATTAAGCGAGCGGGCACGTTTTCTTGATCCTACCTTCACTTCAATTGGAGCTATCATCTTGTACAATGAAATCGACTTATGCGCAACCAGGATTTCGGCAGTCCAATAGCACAAATCTTTTCATAAGTTTGCAACATAGAAAATTCTCTGCTAATGCGCCTTTAAATTCCGAATCAAATAAGCTAAAAAAAAGCAAAAATTACTACATAAATTAAATATTATTATAAGCACGTTAATCGTTGTAAAAATTTGTCATTCTATACGTGATAGTTTATATTGCATTTACTGATATTAATGTTATAATATAAGCAGGTGATACAATGCCGTTAAGACATGAAACAAAAGAAATTACAATTGGAAAAGTTAAAATTGGCGGAAACAATCCGGTTGTTATTCAAAGTATGACAACGACTTCTACAAAAAACATCGAGCAAACAGTTGCGGAAATCAAATATCTTGAATCATTAGGTTGCGAACTAATTCGTGTTGCCGTACTAGATATCGAAGATGCAAAAGCAATCAAAGCTATTAAAGAACAGATATCTATCCCTTTAGCTGCTGATATTCATTATGATTATCGTTTGGCGATTGTTTCTATTGAAAACGGGGCCGATAAAATTCGTTTAAATCCTGGCAATCTAAGAAACATTGAAGAAGTTAAACTTGTCACAGAATTATGTAAAAAGAAAAAAATCCCCATTAGGATTGGCGTTAATGGTGGTAGCTTACCAAAAGGCATGGCTTTAACTGCTGAGAATATGGTTTTAGCTTGCGAAGAACATGTAAAAATTCTTGAAGAATTAAATTTTCATGATATAGTTCTCTCTTTAAAAGCTTCGAATGTTGATTTAACTGTAAAAGCTTATCTTTTAGCTAGTGAAAGATTCCCATATCCTCTTCACTTAGGGGTTACTGAAGCAGGCACTGAATATACAGGTACAATTAAAAGTGCTATTGGCTTAGGAATTATGCTTCATCATGGCATCGGTAATACTATACGGGTAAGTCTTAATGGCGATAAAGCAATGGAAATAAAAGCTTGTAAAGAGATTCTTAAAAACTTTGGTTTAATAGCTAATGTACCGGAATTAATTTGTTGTCCAACTTGTGGCCGATCTCAGTATCCGGATATCCAAAAAGCAGCTAAAGAAATTGAGTTCTTTTTAGAAACAATTAATGCGAATATTAAAGTCGCTGTAATGGGTTGTTCTGTTAATGGACCCGGAGAAGCTAAACATGCCGATATCGGTATCGCTTATGGTAAACATGATGCTTTAATATTTATCGGTGAAACTTTAAAAAAGGTTAGTTTTTCCGAAAGCATAGAAATATTTAAAAAGAAGATTATTAAGTTTCTTGAAGAAAGAGAGATTAACAATGATTGATAAAGATTACCTACTTGCAATAACTAAAAAAATTCTTGCCATCCCTTCTCCTTCCGGATATACAGAAAAATGCCGCAATTTACTAATTACAGAAATCGAAAGCCTCGGCTTTAAAGCTGAAACTAATAATTATGGCAACGTAATTGTTAACCTAAATAAAAAGCAAGCAAAGACCATTGGCATTTCTGCACATTTTGATACTTTAGGCGCGATGGTTAGCGGCATTAACAACGATGGTACTTTAGCTTTTAAAACAGTCGGTGGTCCAATTCTTCCAACTTATGACGGCGAATACTGTACCATTCATACAAGAGATGGTAAAACTTATAATGGTACTTTTTTATCGAACAGTCCCAGTTCACACGTTTACAAAGACGCAACAAGCATCGACCGCAATTCTTCTACAATGCATGTGCGAATCGATGAGTTAGTTTGTTCTAAAAATGATGTTAAAGCATTAGGGATTAATAATGGTGATTATATTTCGCTTGATCCCAAAACAATAATCTTTGCTAATGGTTTCATTAAAAGTCGTTTTCTAGATGATAAGATTTGTGTTAGTATTCTACTTACGCTTTTAAAATACTTAAAAGATCATAAAATTACGCTTAATAAAAATCTGGTTTTTGTTTTTTCTTGTTATGAAGAGGTTGGCTTTGGGGCTAGCTCAATTCCTCAGGTAGATGAATTTATTGCTTGTGATATGGGCTGTGTTGGCGCTAATCTAGAAGGTAGTGCTACAAAGGTTTCAATTTGTTCAATGGATTCATCTGGTCCATATGATTATGAACTAACAGGCAAATTAATCGCTTCCGCAAAGGAAAAAAAGTTAGATTACGCTATTGATGTCTATCCTTATTATGGCTCTGATGTCAGTGCTGCCAGACGAGCAGGACACGATTTTAAAGGCGCTTTAATTGGTCCTGGTGTCGAAGCTTCACATGGGATGGAAAGAACGCACCTAAAAGGTGTACTTGCAACTTTAGAATTACTTATAACTTATTTAACAAACTGATAAAGGGATGAAAAAATGTTACACGCTTTAGAAAGAGAATATGAATTTGAAGAAGGGAAAAAACTAACTGATTTCGCTTTTTGCGGAACTAAAGATGATTTTCATGCAAAAATTAAATTTTTAGCTAATATGGCTGAATCCGAAACTTGGTCATTCGAAGGTCGAACTAATTCGATTTTAACTAAATACATTAATACGGCTTTCAGACAGTGTTATCGTGAAAAAAAGATTATGTATTCTGATAATAATGAATATGCTTGTTTTAATACTGGTCTGCTTACACCTCATGGTCACGATATCATTGCTTGGTTTGCGGTAAACTTAAATACTGATGCTCAAGAAAAATGGTTTTTTAAAGGTTTTAAAGATAAAAGCGACAAGCACTTTATGAATATGTTTTCTTTAGTACCGGAATTAGCTACCTATACCGATAATTTTGCGGATTATTATTTCAATCCGGAACTTAATATTGAAATTAATTCCAATCATATTTTGGAAGAAAACTGGGATAATATAAAAGATATTCTTAAACTTGATAAAGCAATTGTTAAAACACTGCTTTTTGGTGTACTTGAAGAAGCAAAAAAGAAAATTAAACGTAATTTTAGACTAGTTGTTCCACAATTTTATAATGAAGTTATAATGTATTTATTACCAATTGAATTTCCAATTGGTAATAACCAAACTGAAACTCTAGCGCTTGCCGTTCAAAAAATTGATAATCAATATCGAGCCAATACAATATTCACATTAGATGTAGCCTATGAAAAAGCTAGACTTCTGATGAAACCTGAATCATCGTGGCTATCAGAAAAAAACGTAAAAATTTTTTTAAACAGATAAAATTAAAAAGAGCCGAAAATTTTTGGCTCTTTTCTATCTTTTGGTTTTTAAAGCTTCAAAGGAAACTACTCGAAAATCAATCTCTGAAAAGAAATCCAACTCGTGGCTAATCATGATAATTGTTCCGGGATAAACTTTTAACGCTTCTAATAAGGCGGCCTTAGCATTCTTATCTAAGTGATTAGTTGGTTCATCAAGAATTAAAACATTAGACTTAGTAATCGAAAGCAATAACAAACGAGCCTTTGATGCTTCTCCTCCTGATAGTGCCTTAAATGGGCGGTCATAAAGACTTTTATCGATACCAACTCTACCTAGAGCACTTCTGATTTTAACGTTGTCCATTTCCGGAAAATGATTAAGAACTAAGGAAAATGGAGTTTCATCAGCTTTAAACTCGGCTTCTTGGGAAAAGAAACTGATATCACAATTATTAGTGAAGGAAAATTCTCCGGATTTTTGCGACATAAACTTTAAGATAGTTTTAATAAATGTTGTTTTACCAATTCCATTGGCGCCTTTAATTAAAATCCGTTCTTTGCGATTTATCAAAAGGTTAATTGGTTTTAAAAGTGGCTTATCATAGCCAATTATCAGTTCTTTAACCTCTAGTATTTTCTGATATGGCTCCTTAGAAAATTTGAAATCAAAATGAACTGGTTTATTATTAAAAGGTTTATCGATTCTAATTAATTTATCAAGTTGTTTTTGGCGACTTTTGGCTCGATTTGATGTTGAGGCCCTAGTAATATTTTTATCAATAAAGTCTTCCGTTTTCTTAATAAAAGCTTGTTGCACCTCAAAACTTTTTTGATAATTATTAGCTCTGATTTGTTTTTCAGTTAAATAATAGTTATAATTACCTTTATACTTTTCTAAAGAACGATTTTCCAACTCATAAATAACATTAGTAACAGCGCTCAAAAAGCTAATATCATGTGAAATGAGGACAAAACTTTTCGGATAGTTCTCTAAAAATTTCTTCAGCCACTCTACGTGACGGTCATCAAGAAAGTTAGTTGGTTCATCAAGAAGCATTACATCTGGTTTTTCTAATAAAATCTTACCAAGAAATACCTTAGCCTTCTGGCCTCCAGAAAGTTCTGCGATTTTTCTGTCTAGGCCGATATCACTTAACCCTAAGCCAGCAATTACATTATCAATTAATGGTTTAAGGTTATAAAAACCTTCTCGTTCTAGTTCTTCTTGAAGATAGTTAGCTTTTTCTAAAAGCGAGTCAAATTCATATTCTTTAGCGGTTTCCAATGCTTTAAAATAATTATTCATCTGACTTTCTTTTTGAAAAAGTTCATTAAAAACATGATACAGATAATCACCTATTGTATTTTTTTTATCGACTTTTAAATGCTGGTCAAGATAACTAACCGCTAAATTAGGCAAATAATTTATCTGACCATTATCCGGTCTGATATTTTTAGCAATAATATTCATTAATGTTGTTTTTCCACTACCATTAGCGCCAATTAAGGCGACTTTTTCTTTAGCTAAAAGCCGAAAATTCAAATCATTAAATAATTCACGATCAGTATATTTAAATCTAATATTTGTTAATTCAATTAGACTCATAAGAAAATTCCTCTAAAATATTAAAAGACTTTGGATCATTAGGTTTAGAAACTAAAACTAACTCCTCATTCATAATGCCTTCGCCAGCAATTTTATTGACATCCATCTTCATATATCGGCCTTTAGCAATCGCCGCAACTGTTTTATCTTTTAATAAGATATAGCCTTCGCCTTCAAAAAGCCTGCTCTTATTGCGAGTTATTTTACCGACAATCAATATTATCTGATCAACAGGAACTGGTTTTTTATAACGAATCTGAAAATCAATCGTAACTCCAAAAGCATCAGGCTCTAAACATGTAATTGCCCGACCAATTGTTTCATCTAATAAAGACGCTGAAATGCCTCCATGAACTCTTCCTGGATAACTTATATGAGAATCATTGGAAAAATAAACAGCGACCATTTCTTTAGTTTCTACTTCAAAAAAATCTACTTTTAAACTTTCCTTATTTTCAGTTCCACAAACAAAGCAGTTCTTGGAATTTGTATGTTTTTTATTTACTTTAACAATCATATATATAACTCCTTAAAAAAAAGAGACACTATAAAAGTGTCTTAGTTAAAATGTTGAGGATTAAATACGTAATTTCTTAAGAATGTTTCCCACATTGTTGAACGAACAGGCTGATCATCATTTAGGAATCGTCTTTCACGAGAACTAAGTATCATTTCTCCATCCATAAAGACCCAAACCTCTGGAGTAACTTCTCCCATTGGCAAATTGAATCTATCTTCTAAAGGAAGTAAATTGATATTTCTGTCGCGAAGATAATAAATTCGTTCAACGCCTCTGTCTTGAGAAAGTTGGACAACGTTTCTAACACGTGCTCGGCAAGCTGAACAATCTTCTGAACCAAAATAAACGATAATTCTTTCACCTGGAGCCGCATTATCAATAACTCTTAATAATCTGTTGACACTTACCTGACGAAGATTATGGTCTCTTTGTAAGGTCTCTCCACCGCCTACATTAGCATCACGATATCTTCTGAAAATTCTCTCTTGTTGATTTGGTATTAATAATAAACTAATTCCAACAACAATTACCGCCGTAACTATTAGGTAAAAAATTGTCGCTCCTGTAAGAGGAACTTTGCGGTACTTGTCTGTTTTAGCAGGCATATAAACAATCCTTTCTTGACATAAGATAAAACCGATTAACGGACTATACTAAATTATATCATAAAATATAAATAAAGCAAGATTTTTTTTCATATTTTCCGCTAAAATAGCATAATTTCACTAAACTTCATTGATATTGAGTGTTAAATGACTGCTAAAACAGGCATATTTTTTGACTTGCAAAAATAAACTAAAAATAGTATAATTTATATATATAAAGAGGGTAGAGAATTATGAAGATATTATTTGCGGCCAGCGAATGCGCTCCATATGCCAAAACTGGAGGTTTAGCGGACGTAATTGGCGCTTTACCATTAAGTTTGGCTCGCTTAGGAATTGATGTTTCTGTTATTCTGCCTTATTATAAACAAGTGAAAAATAAAAATCTAGCAACTTATCAATTGCATTTTGATATCGAGATTAACAATGTCAAAAAATATTGCGGTATTTTTTCTTTAAAAACTAATGATGTCACTTATTATTTTATTGATAATGAAGAATTCTTTTATCGAGATGAACTTTATGGTCATTACGATGATGGTGAACGTTTTGCTTACTTTTCACTGGCGATATTAGAAACCTTACAAAAAATTGATTTATTTCCAGATGTGATTCATTGCAACGACTGGCAGACAGCTGCCATCCCCCATCTTCTTAAACGCAATTATCAATGGTTTGATACATACAAAGAAATTAAAACCGTACTAAGCATTCATAATATTCAGTTTCAAGGAATCTTTCCAGCCTCTTTAGCAAGTTATTTAAATTTGAAATATAGTCAAGCCTTAGAATTTGATAACAATATTAACTTTCTTAAAGCCGGCATCGTCTGTTCTGATCTTATAACAACAGTAAGTGAAACATACCGTGATGAAATTTTAACTGAAGAATATGGTTATCGTCTAAATGATATATTGTCCCTTTATCAAAATAAGCTTTTTGGTATTATTAATGGTATTGACATAGATTTATTCAACCCAAAGACTGATCAACTACTCCATAAAAATTTCGATTCAGAAAATGCAATGCGCCATCGTTATTTAAATAAACGAAAGCTTCAGAAAGATTCAGGCTTGCCGATTAGAAACGCGCCTTTATTCGGTCTGGTTTCCAGACTTACTGATCAAAAAGGTCTTGATTTATTTCGGCCAATATTAACCGATATTTTAAATAATCATGATTGTCAATTCTATGTTATGGGTTCAGGTGAACTTGAATTTGAAAATTACTTCAAGGAATTAGCCAACAGTTATCCTGAAAAGTTTAAGGTTTTTATTGGTTATAATGAAGCTTTAGCCCAAAAAATATATAGTAGTATCAATTTCTTTTTAATGCCTTCTAAGTTTGAGCCTTGTGGCTTGAGCCAATTAATCAGTATGCGTTATGGCGGTATTCCCATTGTCAGGGAAACTGGTGGTTTAAAAGATACTGTTATTCCTTATAATAAATTCACTAAACAAGGTTCTGGTTTTTCTTTTAAGAATTATCAAGCCGATGAATTAAAAACTCAGATTGAAGTAGCTATTGCATTTTATCAAAACAAAAAAGAACTTAAAAATTTAACTAAACAAATAATGAACCTCGATTTCAGTTGGGAAAATTCTTCCCGAAAATATCTTGAACTTTATCAGAAATTAACAAACTAGGAGGCAATTTCATGGAAACATTAGCACTTATATTAGCCGGAGGACGAGGCACAAGATTAGATATTTTATCCGAAAAAAGATCGAAACCTTCTGTTCCGTTTGCTGGAAAATACCGAATCATTGATTTTACTTTAAGTAATTGCTGCAACTCACAGATTTATGATATAGCGATTCTTACCCAATACTTACCAATGAGCCTTAATGAGCATATTGGGGTCGGTAAACCTTGGGATTTAGACCGTCGCGATTCTGGAGTGACACTTCTGCAGCCTCATAACTACTGGTATGAAGGGACTGCTGATGCTGTTTTAAAAAACATTGCCTTTATTAAAAGAAGAAACCCTAAATATGTTTTAATTCTTTCTGGTGACCATATCTATAAAATGGATTACCGAAAAATAATTAAACAGCATATTGAAAAAAACGCTGATTTAACAATTGCCTGCAAAATTGTACCTTTAGAGGAAGCTTCCCGTTTTGGTATTATGGAAACTGATAAAAATTTAAAAATAAAGAAATTTTCTGAGAAACCAAAGGAGCCAAAATCAAATTTAGCCTCTATGGGAATTTATGTTTTCAATACTGATGTATTATTAGAAGCCTTAACTTCCATTGTTGAGAAAGAACTTGATTTTGGTTCGCATATTATTCCTCGTTTAATCTATATTAAAAAAGTCTTTGCTTTTGAATATTCCGATTACTGGAAGGATGTCGGAACTTATGAATCATATCTGGAAACATCTTTAGAATTAGCTTCTCCTAATGCTAAAGAAATCTTAGATATGTATGATCCTAACTGGAAAGTTTATACCAAAAGTGAAGAATTGCCAGCTGTAAAGTTTGGCTTAAAATCAAAAGTAAGCCAATCTTTGATTTCTAATGGCTGCGTTATAGATGGTGAAGTTTTTAATTCTATTCTTAGTCCAGGCGTTACTATTAAGGAAGGCGCCATCGTTCGTAATTCTGTCTTACTTAATGGTACAGTTATCGAAGAAAATGCTATTTTAGATAACTGCATTTTAGATAAAAATTGTGTTGTTGGTAAAAACACTAAAATCGGGGTTGGCGATAATTATGTTCCTAACGAAGAAAATCCAAAGGTTCTTTCTTGCGGTATTAATGTCTGTGGAAAAGGCACGAAAATTCCTAATGATTATATCATTGAAAGAAACTGCCGGATTTTTCCTTCAGCGCATCCAATTAATATTACGGCTAAACATATAAAAAGCGGTACTACCTTAAGATAATTTTAAAAAGCTGATTTCGATAAATTTAGGAATCAGCTTTTTTTCATCTTATAACGATTTTATACTTAATATTGCGCATATTACACACGCGTATATGAGAGAATTTTCACAAATTTAACCCTAAAACCATAGTTTTATTTGCTTTATCTATAACGTTTTATCAAGCTAAAAAAGTTTAAATTAATTCTTGTTTTACTAGATTTTATTGCAACGGAGTTGTGGCTTTAATTTTATCTATTCTCGTTTTAAATTTGCGATTGCTGGTGTTGCGGGAATTGTTTTGGCTTTTCTCGCCAAGAAAAAAGACAGCCAAACAACTCAAATAACAAAATTTTCTTTTTTAGAGGAACATTCTTAAAGTATGTAAAAATTAATTTTAAAAAAAATAAATCACTCGTAGATAAACGTCAAATTTTAAAATTAAAATTTTATTATCTTTTTAATCTGCGCTTATAAATTTTCATTGCTAAGATATAAAATACTACAATTAGTCCTATAGACCAAAGTAAAGCCCGAAGTAATGTTCCATCAGGAAATGGCTGATTTAAAAACAAAGCCCTTATACTGTCTATTATCGGCGTAACTGGTTGATTTTCCGCAAATACGCGCAAAGCCCTTGGCATTGTTTCAGTTGGCGCGAAACCAGAGCTTAAAAAAGGAATTATCGCCACTATCATCATTAAACCTCCTGCACTTTCAGCGGTTTTAGAATGCAAGCCGCTAATTATTGCTAGCCAAGTAACAACTAATATATAAAGTAAAATTATTCCTATAGCACCTAGCCAAGCTAACAATCCTGCTTCTGGCCGAAAACCAACTATTAAAGCCGTACATAATGCGGCAGTGGCTGTAATAGCATTACTTACAAAAGCTGCGAGAACATGACCTGTTAATAGTGATGATTTAGCAATCGGCATTGTATGAAAGCGATCAATAATACCTTTTGTCAAATCATTATTTAAAGCGATGGCGGTTGTTGCGGAGTTCTGACCAATCGTTTGTAAAATAATCCCTGGTACAATAAAATTAACGACGCTGATGCTACCCATATCCATCGTTCCCCCAAAAACATACACGAATAAAACCATAACGATACAGGGTACTAAAATACTACGCTAATTAACTTGCTTTGTCAACTAAAGCTTGAAAAAAAATAAAAATACCCCAAATAGAGGTATTTTAGTTAAATTTATATGTTTAGTGCTTTTTTTCTTTTTCCATTTTCTTATTAGCATTTGAAAGCATCAGTTTAATCCGATTCTCCTGATTAACACGACTGGCACCTGGATCATAGTCGATTGCGACGATATTGGAATCAGGATTTTTATCTTTGATTTTCTTAATCATTCCCTTACCAATAATATGATTTGGTAAACAGCCAAATGGCTGAGCACAAACAACATTATTGACACCGAGATGTAATAATTCAATAATTTCGCCAATCAGAAGCCAGCCTTCGCCCATTTTATTGCCGAGTCCGATATATTGCTTAGCCATTTCACGCATAGCTTTATAACCCGATAGTTTTGGCAGAGTTTCACTTTTATTAATCGCATTAATCATTCTTGACTGCCAGTTGATCATGACTCTTCTTAAATACATTGAATACCATTTCTTAAATAACTTGCCACCATAAAGATTAATATCAGTAACAGCTGCATCAAGCTGATAAATAACGAAATCATATAGACCTGGCACAACAATTTGAGCTCCTTCGTTATGCAAAAATTCTTCTAAGTTATTATTACCTAAAGGCGCAAATTTTACGTAAATTTCACCGACAATACCAACTTTAGGTTTATTTTCTTCTCCTTGAGGTATCTTATCAAAAGCAGTAACAATCTCTTCAAATATTTTCACTAAAGCTTTTTTCTTGATTGGTTTTTCTGTTGCAATTTGCGTTATAGCTTTTTTGATTTCTGTCTTTAAAACTTGCTCCGTATGACCTTTTTCAAGTTCATAGGCTCTTTTATAATTTGATACCCACATTAATAAATCACTAACTAACACTGAAGCATTGAGCTTTTTAATCATTTTAAAGTCAAGGGTAAAACCAGGACTGTTTTCCAGTTTTTGCAAACTCAAAGAAATTACTGGTACATAATCAAATCCAGCTTTAATCAAAGCTTTGCGTAATAAATGGATATAGTTAGAGGCTCTGCAGCCGCCACCTGTTTGCGTTAACATCAAGGCTACTTTTCTAGTGTCATATTTTCCAGATTTTAAAGCATCAATCATCTGACCAATAACTAATAAAGCAGGATAACAAGTATCATTATGAACGCTTCTTAAACCTTCTTCAACTACCTCTGGATGCGTTGTTTTTAAAACTTCAAAATTGTAACCTTCTGTCTTTAGAATCGCTTCAAAAAACTCAAAATGAATTTTTAGCATTTGTGGCGCTAAAACAGTATAGTCTTTTTTCATTTCTTTAGTAAAAACCGGACGATTTTGTTTATCCATAGATATCCCCCTTATCTTTAACTGCCAATGACTCTAAAAGCGTTCTAAGGCGAATTTTTGCCACTCCTAAGTTTGAGATTTCATCAATCTTGATTTGTGTATAATATTTTCCGGCTTCTTCTAAAATTCTTCTTGTTTCATCAGTAGTGACCGCATCAAGGCCACAGCCAAAAGATACCAGTTGGACTAATTCCATATTCCGATTTTCACGAACAAAATAAGCCGCATCATATAATCTTGAGTGGAAAGTCCATTGATTTAAGACATCTAACTTGCCAGCCTTAGCTTTTGGTGAGACTCCTTGTTCTGGTATGACAACCGCTCCTAAAGTTACTAAAAGCTTATCAATTCCATGATTGATTGCTGGGTCAACATGATAAGGTCTTCCAGCTAAAACGATAACTTTAAGATTATTTGTTTGGGCATGAGTCAAAGCAATATCGGTAAATATTTGAATATCGTCTTTAAATTTATTGTAAACTTCATAACCAGCTTTAATCGCTTTTTCAATATCACGAAGTTTTAAATCCGAAAAATGCGCCTTTAATGATTCAAAAGTTTTTTTAGCAAACAAAGGACTACCAATTACTAAATATGGATTGATAAAGTTATCCGCGGTAATTTCATCTAAGTTTCCTTCAATTAACTCTGAATAATATGCAACAACCGGACAATTATAATGATTATCAACATAAGATTTTTCTTTAAAATTATAAACATTAACCGGATAAAAAATTTTATTTACTTTTTTATCAAATAAGCTTTTAATATGGCCATGAACCATTTTTGCCGGATAACAAACTGTATCAGAAGGAATTGTCTCTTGACCAGAAAAGTATAATTCTTTTGATGATTTATCACTTAAAATAATTCCGATATCAAGGGCATTAAAGAAGCCATTCCAAAAAGGATAAGTATCAAAGAAATTTAAAACTAAAGGGATGCCTACTGTTCCACGTTTCGGTTTTTCAATAGTAGGAAGCCTAAAAAGCGCATCATAACATTCCGCAAAAACATTTGGAATCTCTGATTTTATTGGCAGTGCTAATCCGCCTTCACATTTATTTCCACCGATATAACGTCTGCCATCACTAAAATTATTAACTGTCAGTAAACAATGATTACTACAAAGTTTACAATGCGTTGAGCGCGATGTAAAAGAAAATTGCTCTAGATGTTCTAATGAAAGTCTTGATTTAGCATCAACCTCTTGCGTTTTAGCAATCAATGCACAGCCAAAAGCGCCCATTAAACCTGAAATCGCTGGTCTGATAACCTCTTTATTGATTTCCCGTTCAAAAGCCCTTAAAACAGCGTCGTTGTAAAAGGTTCCACCCTGAACAACAATATTGTCACCTAATTCATCGGGATTACTGACTCTGATAACTTTATAAAGCGCATTTTTAACAACAGAAATCGCAATGCCACCCGCAACATCCGCAACCGAAGACCCTTCTTTTTGAGCCTGCTTGACCGAAGAGTTCATAAAGACCGTGCACCTAGAACCAAGATCGGCCGGATTCGGCGCAAATAAAGCTAATTTAGAGAATTCTTCCGCAGTGTAACCTAAGGCTTTTGCAAAAGTTTCAATAAAAGAACCACATCCTGAAGAACAGGCTTCATTTAGCATGATAGAATCAATTGTGCCGTTTTTAATTTTAAAGCACTTCATATCCTGACCGCCGATATCAATAATATAATCGACTTGCGGATTAAAGAATTTAGCCGCATGGAAATGGGCAAATGTTTCAACCATACCAAAATCGATTAAGAAAGCTTTTTTCATCAGTTCTTCGCCATAACCAGTTACACAAGAAGATACAACCTTTGTATCAGCGTTAAGACTTCTAAATATTTTCAGCAGCTCTTCTTTAATAACATCAACTGGATTTCCTTTATTTCCTGCATAAAATTCATGAAGAATTTCGCAGTTTTCACCAATTAGGATTATTTTAGTTGTTGTAGAACCAGCATCAATCCCAAGATAAGCTTTTCCTTTATAGGTTTGTAAATCTGCAGAAGCTGCTTTATAACGATTCTGACGTGTTAGAAACGTTTGATAATCTGCCTCATTTTTAAATAAAGGTTCAGACTTATTAGCGGATTTTTTATCTTTAATTGCTTCAACTTTTTCTAGTATCTGCGTTAAGTTCAATACTTTACTTTGCGTAGATTCTTTAGCCGCTCCATGGGCCACAAAATAATGAGCATTTTCCGGAAAAATCACATCTTCTGGCGCAATATTAAGGGTCCTGATAAAAGCTTCTCTTAGTTCAGAAAGAAAATAAAGTGGTCCACCAAGAAACATAACTTTCTTTTCGATTTTACGACCTTGGGCTAAACCACTAATTGCCTGATTAACAATAGCTTGAAATATTGAAGCCGCAATGTCTTCTTTATTTACACCTTGATTTAACAATGATTGAATATCCGTTTTAGCAAAAACCCCACAACGACTAGCAATCGGATAAATCTTTTTGTGTTTTTTTGATAATTCGTTCATTTCCAAGATATTAATATCTAAAAGGGTTGCCATTTGATCGATAAAAGCACCAGTCCCACCAGCGCATGTTCCATTCATTCTTTGATCAGTATTGCGGCCAAAAAAGATTATTTTGGCATCTTCGCCACCAAGCTCAATTGCGACATCCGCATCTGGAAAACTTTCATCAACTGCAGTAGTTGCGGCTATAACCTCTTGAACAAAGGTAAGATTAGCTTCTTCAGCTACTCCCATTCCGGCAGAGCCAGTGATGGCTAAAGTAACCGGTTCATCACCGATTTGAATTTGTAGTCTTTTAAGCATATCAATTATTGTTTGTCTTACTAAGGCATTATGACGGCAATAATCCATAAAGATTGCTTTGTTTTCTTTTTCAGCTAATATCTTAACGGTTGTTGAACCGACATCAACTCCAATTTTTATCATTTTTATCACCAGTTAACTATTTTACTATAAAAGCCATAAAATCACAATGGAGATTTAGTGTATAAACACAAAAAAGCACTTTCTTTCGACAAAAGTGCTTTAATATTGATAAACTTATGCTGGTTCATTAATTTGTTCGACATTTTCCTGTTGCTTTTCTTTCTTCTCGATAAAATATCTTGTATAGAAAATTATAATCGAAATAATTACCGCTACCGCTTTAATAATATTAGTAAAATTCAAGAAAAACAAGATACTGTTTATAATCATAGCTATTCGATAGACTACTTGGCTAATGCGCATAATATGAATACCTTTTGCCCATTTTCCATAATTAGCAAATAATACTACTGCTAATAAAACCCACTCAAACATATTTCTGGAAAACCACCAGGCCCAAAAGACAACTAAAGCTGAAACTAAACAAAAAAGCAAAAAACCAACAACTGATTTTAAATGGCCAACTTCGCCTTTGCTTGTCTTAACAAAGAATAAATTCTTAAAAATACTGACAACTTTTAAACCAGCTAACGACCAGTTTAAAAGAAAAGCATAGTTTAATGATTTAAAAACATTGCCAACTGCAGAAAGCTTTAAGGTTTTCGCTTTTTCCTTATATTGAAATTTTATAAACGCAATAATAATATTGATCCCGCCAAATATTTGCGAGATCAAAAACATCCACCAAACTACTGGTAGTTCAAACATAAATTAAATCTCCTTACTTTTTCCTAAAGAATTAACATCGCATCACCAAAAGAGAAAAAGCGATAACGTTCCTTTATAGCTTCTTCGTATGCTTTAAAGATTAATTCTTTCCCGGCAAGCGCCGAAATAAGCATCATTAAAGTTGATTTTGGCAAATGAAAATTAGTTAATAAGCCATCAATAGTTTTAAATTGATAACCAGGATAAATAAAAATACCAGTTGGTGATGTTTCCGCAATAAAGCCATTGCGATAATTACTTTCTAAAGTTCTGATTGAAGTAGTACCAATCGCGATAATTCTTCTTCCTTCGGTTTTAGCTTTATTTAAAGCAAGAGCTGCTTCTTCACTTACCGTATACATTTCTTCGTGCATTTTATGATCTTTGATATCTTCGGCTTCTACAGGCTTAAATGTTCCTAAACCAACATGTAAAGTTAAAAAAACAGTTTCGACCCCTTTTTGCCTGATTTGTTCTAAGATTTCTGGTGTAAAATGTAAGCCTGCCGTTGGCGCCGCTACGCTACCGGCATTTTTAGCATAAACTGTCTGATAACGACTTTCCTCAAAATCTCGCCCTGTTATATAAGGAGGAAGTGGCATTGTCCCAATTTCTTCTAAGATAGCTTCAAAGTCTCCCGAAAAAGTAAATTTAATTTTTCTGATTCCTTCTTCAGCTTCACTAAGGCAAAGACCAGTTAATTTATCACTGAACTTGATTATTGTTCCAGTTTTGACCCTTCTAGCCGGTTTAGCAAGCACTTCCCAAGTATCTTCACTTTCACTTTTTAAAAGTAAAATTTCAATTTTAGCTTTAGTATCTTCCTTTTCACCAATTATTCTAGCCTTTAATACTTTAGAGTCATTAAAAACTAAAACATCTCCTTTTTGAAGATATTCTAAGATATCTGTAAACATCTTATTTTCAGTGCTTTGACATTCTCTTTTCACAATCATCAGTCTTGATAGCGTCCGTTCTTTAGCCGGCTCCTGAGCAATCAATTCTGGCGGTAAATTATAATTAAAGTCTTCTGTTTTCATTAAAACAATCCATCCTTATAGTATTTTATATTTAAATGCCTGTAGGCTTTTTCAGTCGCTACCCGGCCTCTGGCCGTTCTTTTAACAAAACCTTCCTGTAAAAGGAAAGGTTCATAGACATCTTCTACTGTTGTTACTTCTTCACCAATGGAAGCAGCCAGCGATTCAAGTCCAACTGGTCCGCCATTAAATTTTTCAATGATTCCTAGCAAATATCTGTGATCTGTGTAATCTAAACCTGATTTATCGATATTTAGTTTATCTAAAGCATTTAAAGTAACATCCATAGAAATTGTACCATCGGCTAAAACTTGCGCAAAGTCTCTTAAGCGACGAAATAAGCGATTAGCAATTCTTGGTGTTCCCCTGCTTCTTTTAGCTAATTCAAGGGTCGCTTCTTTTGTTATATCAGTACTATAGACTTTTGATGTTCGGCTAATAATTTTTTCCAAATCATCTAAAGAATAAAAATCCAGCCTTTCCGTGACTCCAAATCTTTCCCTTAATGGCGCACTCAAATCACCGAAGCGTGTTGTAGCGCCAATTAAGGTAAAGGGTGGCAAATCAATTCTTACAGACCGAGCAGTCTGATCTTTACCTACTAAAATATCTAAAACAAAATCTTCCATAGCACTATAAAGTATTTCTTCGACATATAAAGGCATTCTGTGAATTTCATCGATAAATAAAACATCACCAGCTTCAAGGCTTGTAAGTATCGCTGCTAAGTCACTGGTTTTTTCTAATACTGGACCACTTGAGACTAATAACTTTGTACCTAGTTCATTAGCGATTATTTGTGATAAAGTCGTTTTACCAAGTCCAGGCGGCCCATATAGTAAAATATGATCTAATGATTCTGATCTTAATTTAGCAGCCTTTATATAGATATCTAACATTTCCTTGACTTTATTCTGTCCGATATAATCGGTAAGTTTTTGTGGTCTTAGTGTTAGCTCAGTTTCATCTTCTATTAGTTTTTCTGCTGAAATCAATCTTTTATCCATAAAAATCTCCTTTAATCAAATTACTTAGTTAATAAAGACTTTGCTTCCTGTAATAATTCTTTAAGATCTTTATTGACATCTAAATTGGGAATCACTCTACGAATATCCTTTTGATTATGCCCAAAGAAAACTAAAGTATCTTCTAAGTCCTGAAGTTTTTTATTATCATAGTCCGGCGCCGTTTCAATCGCAATTTTACCTTTTAAATCTAAAACAATTTGTTGACTGGCTTTTTGTCCAATACCTGGAAATTTAGTTAAAAACTTATAGTCCATGTTATCAATTGCTGAAACAATGCGTTCTACTTCATCTGTCACTAAAAGTCCTAAAGCCGTCTTTGGTCCAATACCACTAACGTTAATTAACTTTAAAAACAGTTCTTTCGCATTTTTAGTCGCAAAACCAAAAAGCATATTGGAGTCTTCTCTAATATGTTGATATAGATAGATAATCGTTTCTTCATTTTTTTTAAATATATAGGGGTTTGGTACATTAACCAAATAACCGATTCCCTGATGGTCAATAATAATATTTGTCGAATTAATTTCTACAATCGTTCCTTTGATATAGGCGTACATAAATTTCTCCTTAATTTTGATTCCTAAATATTTTAACAAATATTTGTCAAAATAGAAAGAAAAATCAAACCAAAAAAGAAAAATCCCTTAAAAGGGATTAAAATCATTGATTTGTTTTATCATACCAATAACGATAATAAGCATAATATTTTTGACAATAATCTAAATAAGCCTGGTAATGTTCCTGATTAATGCGCATTTTTTCCTCTAAGGTTTTCGCATGAGGCAAGCATTCTGCTTCCTCACTTTTAACTTCTTTGATACTATGAATAGGATTTTCTGTTTTAATAACTGTATCTGCTTCTGCATCTTTTCTCTCTAAAACTGGTTCAGCCTCTTCTGGCTCCTTTTTTGGTTCTGCTTCTTTAGAAGCACTATTATCGATATTAAAAGTTTTTGGATCATAGATTTCCTGACTCAGATTTTCTTCATCGGGCTGTTCTTTTTCCTCATTAACAACTTCTTCATTCGGTATTTTTTGAGCAATATTATGCAAATAATAATCTTCTACAAACGGCTCAGTCTCTTCCAAAATTTCTACAACTTCATTTGTGACCATTGGAATCCGCAACTTAGTGCCGGCAATAAGTTTTTCCCAGTTTGTAATATGCATATTAATACTAATTAATTCATTTCTTTCACATTTATAATTAAATAAAATATCTCCTAGTTTTTCATTGGGCTTGACAACATGGATTATCATTTGATCACCTGTAAAATAGTATGAATAAACGCTGCTTTTTATGCATCTGTCTTGCATTTTTCCATAATTTGCGATATAATATTATTAAACGAAAGGCGGATTTGACATGACTAAATATCTTAAACTTTTAGACACTCAGATTGCGCTTATTTCTTCTAATCAGAGTAACTCTAACTTTGCCCAATTCAAAAAAAATCTAACTAATAATTATTATCAATACCAGAAAAACTGTGATTCAGTCAAAGAAAAGATGGCCAATAATATAATAAATAAAACTAAAGCTGATAATAAAAATATGCAAGAATTTGAGGCTTATCTGGAAATAATTACAAGTAATATTAACAATCTCAAAATAATTGCTAAAAGTCTTTCTAACAATATTGAAATAAAAAAATCTTTTGCTCATATTGAACTTGATCAACAATATAATGACCAACTTCTTAAACTTCAAGAAAGAAAAAAGCACTTCGAAGCCATTGTTACTGAAAAACATGCGCAACTTATTAAACAAAAAAACAATTTGGAACTAGCTTTTGCGAATAAGCTACTACCATTTTTTAATCAGGAACAATCAGCATATGATACTTATTTAAGCAGACTTAATCTCAAATACTTCTTTTTACTTTCTCAGGAAGCAGATATCATAAATGCTTATACAAAAAATTCGGATGCCGAAAGAAAAGAAAAATATGCTACCCTTAATAGTCAACTGCGGGTCCAACAAAAAATTTACTCAGATAAAGTTTTGAATCATAATCAAAGTATCCGCGAAAATAAAGATAAGCTTCACGAGCAATTTATCAAAATAGATAAAATTTTAAGTGCCGATATTGATCTTCTCGATAAAAATCAAAATTTTATGCTTCAGACAGTTAATGCTAAGAAAAACGTGCTTGATTTGAGCAATAAACAAAAAATAGATGATTTGGAAGAAAAAATAAGACAGCTTCGTAACGAAAAAGCAAGATTACTCGCTGAATCACAAAATATCTTAGTTCAAACAAAAAGTTTCCAAAAACAAGCCAAAACAAGCGATGATACTTTAGAAAACCTGAATCTTTTATTATTGAATGAAAAGAAAAGATATCAACTGGAAAAAGATATTCTAAAAATCGAAACAGAAAATATTGATTATACTTATACTAAAAAACGGGAATATCGTTACTTTCTAGCCGAATATACTAAAAATTTACAAAAGCTAAATATGCATCAAGTTGATTCTGAAGGCGAAAGCATTATCCTGCAAGCTAAAAATGAAAAAGAACGTCGCGATTATCTTAATACTTATAAATATGAATATCATCTAAAGTTATCTGCTTTAAACCGGGCGGCTTTTATTAAAAATACGCAAAATCATTACCTTAAATTGCGTCTTGATATCAGTGAAAAGAAAAATGAATACCTAACAGCTATTGAAAAACATAGTATTATTCTTTTTAAGGAAGCGGAAAAAAATAGACTGATCAAAGAATATCATCAAACAAAGAGTGAACTTCTGACGAATTTGGAAAACTTAAAGTGGGAGCGAGAGCTAAATATTGTTAATAATGATACTTTAGCTAATAAAGAGGAAAAGTTAATAAGAACAAATAATATTGATAGTGAATTTGAATTATCCCAACAATTAATTAATCTCCGCTATAATAACGCAATTTCCGTTGATAATGGTCTTTTAGATGAAATTAAAATCAATCTGGAGTACTCACTTAATGAAATTGAATTTGAACATAATAAAGCTAATTTTGATTTTTCCGCAATGCTAACTGATTACGAATTCGCACACTTTTTAAAAAATTGTGAGTTATTTTTATCTTATCTTGATAAACTAACACATAAAAATTCCTCAACAAAAATTTATAATTTTTTTATTTTTTTAGCGAATAATCTATTAAAAGAGCTGATTTTAACAAACACAACTAAAGCTAATGAAATCAATTTTCTAAAATTAAGACCCATTATAGAAGAAATTAATTTACGCCATAAAAACCAAAAAAGTTTAATTGTTGAGCGTAAAGCTGAGGAAACAGCTTACTTTGAAAATATGCAATTTGACTTAAATCAATTATTATACACCGATTCTCTTATACGCAGTGAAGTTAAAGATTTAAAAGAAAGAATCAGCACTTATGAAAGGCTTAACGTCTTCAATCGAAAAAACTTCTTTTCAGAAAGCGAAAGACAGGAACTACTTTATTTTAATGACAAAAAAATCAAGGAATTAACACCGCTTTTAACTAAAAAAAGCCAAATGCTTAAAGATCAAGTCCAACTTATAAGTGAGCAGGAAAGAGAAATCGAAATTCAAAAACAAATATTATTACAGATTAGTAAGGAAGAGAAAGATATTCAAGAAATTCATGAAAAAGAAATTCTACGAATCGAAAAACAAAAGCGAAAAAATGGTTTGATTTATTATGAAGGTATCAGTCGTCTTAAAGAGACATTTAAAGCTAACTTCATTTATTATAAAGAAATCATCAATAATATTCGTAAAGATAATAATCCCCTTATTTACAAAAATCAGTTAATAGATATTTATCGTGAGTTTCAAAAAAGTCTTGTTGAAGGCGCTAAAGAAGTTATTAGTTATATTAAGATTAATGAAGTTGAGCATACTGAAATTATTTACAACCGAATCAAAGCTAGCTGCTTAAAAAATCTAACTACTCTAAAAAAACTTGCGACTTATAATCAGGACTTATTCTTAAAAAGAAGCCAAAATATTTATGATAAATCCTTTAAGCAAAAATCACTGCTTCTTCAAAAGTTTAAGGAAACAGAAAGACTAAAAAATTATAACCTTAAAACTATTGATCATAGCTTTAAACAGCACGAGCAAGATACTAGAACTCGTTTAAAAGGTTTAACTTCTAGTTTAATAACCAGAATTTTACAAATTGAGTATAATAAACGGGATTTTAATGATTTTAAGCTAAAAAAAGCTGAAAAAGTTTCTAAGCCTGTCAAGGTTTCCAAAATCTCTAATTATTCGCCCTCAGAAATAATTTTCAATGCCCAAAGTCAAAGCATTAAAAGTAGTTTGCGTCAGAAAAAAAGAGAACTTAACAAAAAAATAAAGAAAGAAAAAGAAGAATTAGCTGGTAAAGCCATTCTTCTTCACAATCATTTGCGTCAAACAGCGAAAAATCATAAACGTGAAATTCGTTATCTTGAACAGGAAATCAAAAAAATCAGTTAAAGAAAATAATCAAATTCAAAATCATTTATTAATACGGTATCTCCATTTTCAATGCCCTGATTTTTAAGTTCTTCGTCAAGCCCGAAAGAACGTAGCTGACGTAAAAACCGTTTAACTCCTTCTTCTTTGGTGAAATCAGTCATCAAGTATATTCTTTGATATTTATCTGGCAATTCAACCGTAAAATAATTTTCATCTTTAATAATCTTAAAGGATAAATCTTCCGGAATATAGTTGTATTCAACTTCTATTTCCGGTTTTTCTTCGTTTTCAATAACTTTATTTTTATCTAATAAATCACTGATTTTATATAAAAGCATCTGCAAATTATCTTTAGCATAGGAAGAAATAGGAATTATTTCTGCATCATCTTTATATTGCTTCATAAATTTTTTCAGATTTTCTTTAGACTGCGGTAAATCCATTTTATTAGCCGCAATTATCACTGGTCTTTTTTCCAGTTCTAGCTTATAGTTTTTAAGTTCATCCTTAATTATCAGATAATCAGAATAGGCATCTCTGCCATCAGTTTGACTCATATCAATAACATGCACAATAACCCGACATCTTTCAATATGTTTTAAAAACTGGATCCCTAAACCTAGCCCTTGGTGCGCTCCTTCAATTAAACCTGGTAAATCAGCCATCACGAAGCTTTTGTCTTCATCAACGCCTACTATGCCTAAATGAGGAACAATGGTCGTAAAATGGTATTCTGCAATCTTTGGTTTAGCTTTTGAGACAGCGCTGATTAAAGTTGATTTTCCAACACTGGGAAAACCGACAAGACCACAATCCGCTAAAACCTTTAAAACAATTTTCACTTGAATTGTTTCACCTGGTTCACCAAGTTCACAAAGATAAGGAGCTTTATTAATACCGGTCGCAAAAGCCGTGTTTCCTCTGCCACCGCGACCACCTTTACAAGCTAAAAATTTTTCCTGATGCGAAGTTAAGTCAGCGATTAATTTTCCGGTTTTAGTATTGTAGATAGCACTTCCAACCGGAACTTTAATAAAAGTATCATCTGCATCAGCACCTGTCATATTTTTATGAGCACCTGATTCGCCGTTTTTACCTTTGATTAGTTTCGTATATCTTAAATCGAGTAACGTGCTTAAACCTTCTTCAGCTACAAAATAAATATCGCCACCACGACCACCCGAACCTCCAGCTGGACCTCCCATCGCTACTTTTAATTCACGACGAAAAGCTACAACGCCATTACCGCCTTTTCCGCCCTGGCAGGATATTTCTATTTCATCTACAAACAATTCAATCACTCCTTATCTGTATTTTTACCAAAATTTTCAAAAAAAATCCCCGTATTATACGGGGAGAAATTTTCTTATTCAGTCGTGTAAACTGAAACCTGCTTTTTGTCGCGTCCTTTACGTTCGAAACGAACAACACCATCGATTAATGCGAATAAAGTGTCATCTCCGCCTCTTTTTACGTTATTGCCAGGGAAAATTTTCGTTCCGCGCTGGCGATATATAATCGAACCGGCTGTCGCAAACTGTCCGTCTGATTTCTTAGCACCTAAACGCTTTGATTGCGAATCGCGTCCGTTACGAGTCGATCCGACTCCTTTTTTTGACGCAAACAACTGTAAATTTAATTTTAGCATCTTCTAGTTCCTTTCTAGTTTAATATTTTTTGGATAATCTAGAGCTAGTTCTTCAAGACTGGCAAGTAAGTTATCCATTATCTTTTCAATTTCTAAAGTTAACTTTTTAATAATAAGTCTGAAGTCACCTTCTAAAGCCGTACAAGTAAAATTGCTTTCAGGCATAAAACGGAGCATCAAATTATAATGACTTATTAAAAGTGTTGAAACCCCAGCACAAACAATATCCGTACCATATTTAGAATAATCAGCATGCCCTTTGACAGTAATGTTTTGTCTAGAGGCTTGGATTGTAATCATTACTTAGCTGTAATTTCTTTAATTAAAAGTTTCGTATAAGGCTGTCTATGACCTTGTTTTTTACTTGAATGTTTTTTCGGGCGATATTTGAAAATAACAATTTTCTGACCACGTCCTTGTTTTTCAATAACGGCAGTTACCTTAGCTTTCGCTATATATGGTGCCCCGATTACCGTTTCTTTATCAGAAACTAATAACACTTTGTCAAAAACAACTTTATCTCCGACATTTCCTTCAACTTTTTCGACGTAAATTGGTTGGTCTATTAAAACCTTAACTTGTTTACCGCCTGTTTCAATAATTGCGTACATATTTTTCCTCCTCATTTTAATTTTTAAGACTCGCCATTAAGGTAAACTTAATAGTTGTTTATAACCTTTTTTGTGCGGTTCTCTGTACACTACCAAAAGATTATACTAAATTGCAAGCTAAAAGTCAAGTTTTTTCTGTAGAATGTTAATAATTAATAGAAATGTTACCTCTCTTTTATATTTAGTTTAAGAATAAGCTTATCTCATTACACCAAAGTGTCATTTTATGATATTGAAGAAATAGCTAAATCAAATGATTCTCTTGGCAAGAGGAGCTTATTTCAGATATTTCAGACATCACAGTTTAAATATAAGTGACATTTTTCGAACCTAGCCAAAAGAAAAAGGAGTTCATATGGGGCGAGCAAGATATGAACTATCTTCTGATTTTAATAAGGTTGCAGATAAATATCGCAATAAAGAAATAACTAATTCTGAAGTAGCAAAATTATTAAATGAATAGAACCACATTTTTGAAATATGTCAAAGTTTATGCCAGTAAAATCTAGAGTGCATTGTTTGTTGAATATTTAAAAATGTAGACTTTATTTTTAAATCCAGCTTTTTGTATCTATTTATTATTCTTTTTAAGCGTTTGAGGTCGAGATTATACTGATATAAAATTTTGTTCCAACAATATTTTTTTAACTATCAAGCTTAAATATTTTCTGAGTTATTATCATTATTATCGAAAAGAATATTATTAATAGCCAATGTGTTGAGCATTTTATCATTGTATCCTAATTCTTTTCTCAAACAGTTAATTATTTTCTTTATACATGCATCAATCTTACCTTGATTTTTACTTTGAATAGCTTGAATGAGTTCATATATATGGTTAACTGTTGAATTAGAAACTTTAAATATAAGCTTTGTGTGATATTCTTGTAATTTCTTTTGATCAAAATCAGTTTTTAATCGTTGATTTAATAATAAAAAAGTAACGTATTCTTGAAATATATTTGTCTTATTTTCTCTAGCATCTTTAGCGCTAAATAATTTATATTCATATCGCTTTGTAAACGCAAAAGTCATTATAGCCAGTATTGCAGAAAATATAATTGTGATTATAGTTGCGTCTAGTATAGAAAAGAAGAAAATTAAGGCAGCAGCAATTCCTAAAACAATGAAAACACCAATAATAATACATAGAAATACAAGAGTATATCCTAAAATGGCCAATTTCACGCTATATTTATCATTTTTCATAAATACCCCTAACAGCAACCCGTCTCGACTACGCATTGCTAACGTGTAACTCATTTTATAGTAAATCTACCAACTATTAGACTATTTTTGGTATAAAACAAAAGATATTTTAATTTACTTTGCTTCCAAATTCTTCTAATATTTTTTTCTCTTCCGCTATTAACTTTTTTATTTCTTCTTCCGTTGGCATATAAGTCATATATTTGGAGACAAATAAATTTTTATTTTCTGAAGCAAACGAATATTTTATTAATGTTTTATCTGCTATAGGACATAGTACAATACCGATTGTTGGGTTATCACTTTCTTGCTTAATTTCTTTATCAAAATATCTAACATAAAAATCTATTTGACCTAAATCATTAAAGGATAACTTATCTGTTTTTAAATCAATTAAAACAAAGCACTTCAATATGTAATTATAAAATACTAAATCAACAAAATAATGATTATTATCACTCGAAAGCCTCTTTTGCCTTTCAACAAAACTAAATCCTCTTCCAAGTTCAAGTAAAAACTTTTGCAAATTATTTATTAATGCTTTTTCTAAGTCCTTTTCATAAAAACTAGAGTTAGCTTCTAGATTCATGAACTCCAATACATAAGGGTTCTTAATGATATCAATATTTTCTTTTGGACAAGTAAGATTTATTTCATTTTTAACAGACTCTTTATCTTCCATTTTTGTCGCAATTAACCTATCATAAAAAGATGAAGCTATTTGCCTAGAAAGCTGCCTGACTGACCAATTTGATTTGATACATTCCTCTAGATAAAACTCTCTTCTCTTAACATTTTTTATGCTTATTAACTCAATATAATGATTCCATGATAATTTCGTCAACACTGTTGGCGGAATTTGAAAAGTTTGATAAAAGCTACGCATTCGCTATAAACTTCTCTCGCTAAATCCTTTTCCAAAATCACTAGTCATACGTTTTGAAAGTTCAATTAACAATCTCTGTCCATAATCCGCACGCTCTTGACCTTTTTGCTGTTCAACGATCATTTTCCCAATATTCCAATAAGTCAAAATTAATAGATCTTGCAACTTGTTGTCTAGCTTCTTGTATCATGGCTTTTATATCAGCATAAAATTTCGAATCCACTAAGTTGCTCATCTATATCTTTCCTTTACTAACTATTTTGACTAATTTTGAATAGTACTATTATACCAAAATTTCGTAATAAATAAAAGAATATTCTGCTATTATAATTGAAAAGGCTCTTTTCAACTTAATTACTGATAGGTTTCTTAACTTCCTATAAACACTAGGTAAATCAACTGACCAAGGAGTGTTATAAATATCACTAACCTTATACACCTGCCTTTTTGGAATTGTGTTAATAATTAATAGAAATGTTACCTCTCTTTTATATTTAGTTTAAGAATAAGCTTATCTCATTACACCAAAGTGTCATTTTATGATATTGAAGAAATAGTAAGAGGAACAATCGCTTATTTCAGACTAAGACAGAAAAGTTTATTAATTAAAATATCAATACCAGTTTAAATATAATGGCAAAAATCTGAGAGACAACAATCTAAAAACACCCATAAGATTACAAGTAACACTGTAATTTCTTATAAAAAAAAGGGGCATCAAGCCCCGAATTGAAAATTTATTTTCGTTTTGTTCAGTAAAGATTCAAATAATTTATTAAAGGATTTCTCCTAAACTCCAGTTCCACTAACAGGTTGTTCTGTTAAATCTTGTCGAAACTGCTCTAGCCATTGATTTTGAAAACCTATTTCCCAAAATACTAAATAATTATTTTCTAATGTGATAAAAAAATTATTACTATAATCATCGTTAATCACAAAAATTATATCTCCGTTTACATCGCGATACCATGTAGTTTCCCATTGAACTTCATCCCAGCGATTATAATATCTTATAGAGTTACCGATTATGGAAAAAGTTTCACCGCCGTTGACATTAATAAACCACACACTGTCATGTTCTATAATTGGCATAACCGGAACTGTAAAGGTCTTTGTCCGTGTTTCACTTCCAATTGTGACCGAAGCAATTAAATCAATATTTATCCATTCTGTTGTTGGCAAATTTAATTCTAATGTATTAATATTTAAAATATCAGGTCTTGATGTTGTCCAAGTAACAGTGGCTCCTGGTGTAGTCAATATACGCGTTACATCATATGTAGTCCCAAAGCCTCTTTCAATTTTATAAATCGGTAAAAGCTCCGCAAAGGCCTGTTCAAAACGATCTTTCTCAAACCTTAACAGTCTGGTTGGGATAAGAGTATTTTCAATCATCATGCCTTGACCAGTTCTACCATTAACATTACTTCCCCAACTCCATAAATGACCATTGGTATCAATTGCTGCACCATGCATGGTCGAAAGAGAAATAAAAGTAAAGCGCGCATTTCCAGTATTTATCAGAGTTGGAATCACTGTAGAACTCATTGTTTCGATTCCTTGTCCATTTCTGCCATCAGCATTTTGACCCCAGCTCCACAAACGACCTTCTGAATCTATCGCAATACTAAAAGTTCCCATCACATGTACAGAATTAAAACGTATTGCTCCTGTTTCAATAGGTGTTGGAACACTTGTACTTCCTGTAGTTGTTCCTTGACCCGTTCTACCATCTCCATTACTACCCCAACTCCATAGTCGGCCTTCTGAATCTATCGCAATATTATTACTATTGGAAACAGCTAGAGAACTAAAGATTGTTCCTGTAGTTATTTGTGTTGGAGTCAATGTATCTCCTGATGTTATTCCTAATCCTGTTCTTCCGAGTGCATTCGTACCAAAGCTCCATAAGTGGCCAAGCGTAGAAATCGCAATAGTAAACCTCCAGTCAGATGCTATATAACTAAAACGTGACATTCCGGTATTAATCATTGTTGGGTTTAATGTACTTCCTTCTGTTGTACCTAATCCCGTCTGACCCGAAATATTAGCTCCCCAACTCCATAAATGACCTTGGGTATCAAGAGCAACAACCGCTCTATCTGTTATTGAAGCCATTTGAAAAGTTGCTGTTACGCTATTAATCATTGTTGGAACCGTTGTATGTCCTGTTGTTATTCCTTGTCCGGTTCTTCCTATCTGATTTAATCCCCAACTCCAAAGACGACCTTCTGTATCTATCGCAACGGTAAAGTTATGTTCAGAAACAATAAATTGAAAAGTTGTTGTTCCGGTATTAATCATTGTTGGGTTTAATGTACTTCCTGTAGTTACTCCTTGACCAGTCTGACCATTTTGATTAAATCCCCAGCTCCACAAGCGTCCTTCTGTATCTATTGCGATAGTAGCTCCGCTATCCATCGTGACCTTTTGAAAACGTGCCATTTCAGTATCTATCAGTGTTGGAACATGGGTAGTACCTGCTATTGTTCCTAATCCCGTCTGACCGTTTTGATTCGATCCCCAGCTCCATAAGCGACCCTCTGTATCTATGGCGATACTATAATTTAATCCGCTAACTACAGAAACAAATTCTATTTCAGGTATGAATGATGCAACAAGCGTGACATTATTAGCTATTGACCACTCGCCTGTTAAAGGAAGACGTTCATTATTAAAATACCATGCATCAAATCTTACAGATCCTTGAGACCAATTAATCATTGGAAGACTAAAAGGCTGGCTATATGTAACTGTAATACTTTCAAAATTCATGCCACTGATAGATCCGTCAAAAGTGATTGTAAATGTATTTGCTGTCCATGATGCAGTTAAAGTAACATCCATAGCTATATTCCATATACCCGTCAAAGGAATTAAATCCGTTCCATAATACCAGCCATTAAATGTAAAGCCAGATAACACATCCCAAGGATTTGGAAGATTATAAGTTTGACCAAAGGTAACAGTTATACTACCCTGCTGGAAAAAGGAAAAAGTTGTATCAAAGGCAATTGTATATGTATTTGCGGTCCATGAAGCTACTAAAGTTACATCCGTAGCTATATTCCATGTTCCTGTTAAAGATACTACTGAATCATTATAATACCAACCGGCAAATGTATGTCCTGTCTTTATCGGGCTCGGCAATGTAAAGCTTTGGCCAAATGTTACAATATGATTAGATAATAGATTACCTCCATTAGAATCAAATGTAATTGTATATGTATTTGCACTCCATTCTGCTCTAGCTTGAAAATTGTAATCCCTATTCCAAATTCCGCTTTGAGGTAATGTAATTAATGCGTCTGTGCTATGTCGCCAATGGCTGAATGTATAACCTTCACGTATTGGCGTTGGTAACGTAAAGCTTTGGCCAAATGTTACTGTTATTGTATCAATTAGAACCCAAGGCGACTCTATGTTTAATTGATCCCAAAGTTCAAGTGTATATGTATTTGCACTCCATTGGGCATTTAATGTTATAGACGAATCTATACTCCATGTTCCACTTTGTGAAACTAGCGTAGAACCATGAAACCAGCCGTCAAAGCTATGACCTGTTCTTTCCGGCGTTGGTAGCGTATAAGTTGCGCCTATAACGAAATTGATAGCTGCAATCTCATTCCCGCCATTAGAATTAAAGAGCACCAAAACTGAATATAAATTAAATTCTGCGAATAATGTGACATCACTGTCAATATTCCATGTTCCTGTTAAAGGAAAATTAGCAAGAGAGCCATCATCAGTCCTAACTAATTCACGGAATCTCCAAAGAGATCCATCAGCTAACATAACGTTTGAAGGCTCCTCAAAAGAAAATACTTCTCCAAATGTTACTGTCACCGTATCAAAATGTGTTTGCAATCCGTGTCTAACTTCGCGCCAGAATTCGACTGTATATGTGTTTGCGGTCCAGAAGGCGATTAAATTAACACTAATACCACTTGGCGGTACAAAGTCCCATACGCCGGATGTAGGTATTAATGTCTGTTGATGCATAATAACATGATGCCAACCAGTAAAAGTATGACCTGTTCTTATTGGTGTCGGCAATGTATAATTTTGTCCGAATATTACATTCTGGCTATCTATTACATTTCCGCCATCAGAATTAAATGTTACTGTAAAAGTTTGAGCTGTCCAACTAGCCACTAATGTCACAGACTGAGCTATAGTCCATGTTCCGCTTTGTGAGACAAGTGTTGTGCCATGAAACCAGCCTTCAAATGTATGTCCTGTCTTTATCGGAGTAGGTAAAAAATAAGTTGCTCCCATTAAAATAGTCACAGCCGCATGATCACTTCCGCCATCGGCGTCAAACGCAACCCTGACTGAAAACAATTCAAATTCAGATAATAACGAAACATTACTATCTATATTCCATGTTCCTATGAAAGGAAAAGCCGCAAGTGATCCGTCATCGGTTCTAACCCATTCATGTAATATCCAAACACTTCCATCTGCTAAAACGACAGGCGCAAGATCAGGCAATATAAATGACTGACCAAAGGTCACAGTTATTGTATCAAATAGCGTTGCTGAACCAAACGGAACTTGGTGCCAAAGTTCAACTGTATAAGTATTTGCCGTCCACTGAGCAACTAATGTCACATTTTCTGCGATATTCCACGAAGTGCCAGATAATGGTATATTTGTTTCGTTATGTTGCCAGCCATTAAATGTATGTCCCGTTCTTGTTGGTATCGGTAATGTATAGCTTTGTCCAAATGTCACCGTTATCGGTACAATTATATTTCCATCATTTGATTCAAAAGATATTGTATAGCTATTTGCTTGCCATCTTGCAAACATCAGAAAGTTTCCATCATCTTGTTCTCTTGGAATACGATACCAAGAATCACCTTCTTGGGGAATAATAGCTCCTGAAAGTTCCCAGCCAAGAAATGTATGGCCTATTCTTGTTGGAGTCGGCAATGTATAGCTTTGTCCAAATGTTACTAGCATAGCAGATAGTGCATCTCCGCCATTTGTGTCAAAATTAATTGTGTATGTATCTGCAGTCCATGAGGCAATTAGTGTAATATCGCTATCGATATTCCATGTACCTGTTGAATTAAATGGATTTTCATTATGTAACCAGCCATTAAAAGTATGACCTTCTCTTGTTGGTATCGGTAATGTAAAACTTTGACTAAAGGTAACAGTTAGCGGTGTAATTGTATTTCCGCCATTTGTATTAAAGTTAACTGTGTATGTATTAGCCGTCCATTCTGCTCTTACAGTAACATGATCACCAATTCCCCAAGTTCCTGAAATTGCTATCTGAGTTGTTCCGTCAAACCAGCCAACAAATGTATGACCTGTTCTAACAGGAGTTGGCAATAGATATGTTTCACCAAATGTCACTATAATTGACTCAATCGGGGTACCACCGTTAACATCAAAATTAACAAAGAAAGATTGGCTCTCCCATTCGGCTCTTAAAGTAATATTTTCGCTTATAGCCCAGATTCCGGTTAAATCAATTAAATCTAGTCCGTTAAACCAGCCAAGGAATGTAAAACCGTTTCTTGTTGGCTCTGGTAATGTATAACTTTCACCAAAAGTTATGTTTTGTGTGTTCGGATCTAAATTTTCTCCACCATTAACATCAAAAGTAATTGTATATGTGTTAGCTGTCCATGACGCAACTAATGTTACATCATTGGCGATATCCCATGTTCCAGTTAAAGGCATTAAATCTTTTCCATTATACCAGCCATTAAATGTATGTCCTGTTCTTGTTGGAACAGGCAATGTATAGTTTTGTCCAAATGTAACAGTTTGTGTATTGGCAGGTAATGTATTTCCGCCATTAACATCAAGAGTGATAATATATTCATTAGCACTAAAAACAGATGTAAGTGTGATATCGGAAGCGATATTCCAAATACCTGTCAAACTTAATAGCCCTGAATCTTCTCTCTCCCAGCCATTGAATGTATGACCAGTCAAAGTTGCGATTGGCAAACTATATGTTTCCCCAAACGTAACAAGCATCGTATGACTCTCAGTCATCGTAGCGTCAGTAGTTAAAACAAAAGTTATGGTAAAGTTCATTGCGATCCAGGTTCCGACTAAGGAAACATCATTAGCGATATCCCATATTCCGCTTGAAGGAAAGCCTACTCCATCACGATGCCACGCACCAAACTCAAAACCTGTTCTTGTTGGTTCTGGTAGAGTAAAGGACTGACCAAAAGTTACTGTTATTGCTGCCGGAGCTGAATAGCCATCATCAAAGCTAAAGGTAATTGTGTATGTGTTTGCTTCCCAATAAGCAGTTAATGTAATATCATTAGCGATAAGCCAAACGCCTTCAAATGAAATTATACCATCATTATGCATCCATCCTAAAAAAGTATGGCCAGTTTTAGTCGGAGTTGGCAATGTGTAATTTTGGCCAAATGTTACTGTCATATCAGATAGAGTATTGCCGCCATCTGTGTCAAAAGTAATTATATAATCGTTAGCAATCCAATGTGCGGTTAATGTAACATCAGCGGCGATATTCCAGATTCCCGATGTAGCTATTCTTGTTGATTGATGAAACCAGCCGTCAAATGTATGTCCGGTTCTAGTCGGAATCGGTAAAGTATAATTTACACCAAAACCTACAGTTTGCGTATTTGATGGTAACATATTGCCGCCATCTACGTCAAATGTAATTAGAAATATCTCATATGACCATTGTGCAATTAAAGTAATATCTCCTGAGATATTCCACGCTAATCCTGATAATGCTACATAAGACTCGTTATAATGCCAGCCAATAAACTCATAACCACTTCTCGTTGGTGTTGGCAACGTATACGCTTCATTAAACGTTACAGTTTGCGTATTTGAAGACAAGGCATCTCCTTGGTTTACATCAAAGGTAATCGTATAAACATTTGCATTCCAAGTCGCAACAATTGTAATATTATTTGGTATATTCCAGGTTCCAGAAGCAAATGGATTTTCATTATATGTCCAACCATTAAAGGTATGACCTGTTCTTGTAGGTATCGGTAAAGTAAAACTTTGACCAAAGGTTACATTTTGGCTATCTGAAGGCAATGTATTTCCGCCATTGACATTAAATGTAATTATATATGTGTTTGCGATCCACTCTGCAACTAATACTACATCTTCTGCGATATTCCAAAGTCCACTTCCAGGAACAAGCGTCGAACCATTTTTCCAGCCGTCAAATGTATGACCAATCCTTGTTGGTGTTGGTAATAGATAGTTCTCTCCAAATGTGACAGTCATATCAGAAACAGAACTTCCACCATTTGAATCAAAATGAATATTATAAGTATTCGCTGTCCAAGTCGCTACTAGCGTCACATTATTTGCAACATTCCAGATACCAGAAGCAAATGGATTTTCATTATATGTCCAGCCATTAAAGGTATGACCTGTTCTTGTAGGTATCGGTAAAGTAAAACTTTGACCAAAAGTTACGTTTTGACTATCTGAAGGCAATGTATTTCCACCATTGACATTAAATGTAATTATATATGTCTCTGCGATCCAATTCGCTATTATTGTAATATCACTTGCGATATTCCAAGTACCAGAATCAAATACATTTTCATTATGCGTCCAACCATTAAAGCTATGACCTTCTCTAGTCGGAGTTGGTAATGTGAAACTTTGACCAAATGTCACATTCTGTGAAGGTAACGAGTTGCCGCCAGCAACATCAAAATTAATAATAAATTCTTCTGCTTCCCATAAGGCATAAAGTGTAATGTCGTTATCGAATTGATTAGCACCCAAGACTGCAATTGGCGTTCCTGTCCCTGATGCATTTAAAAACCAGCCAAGGAAGGAAAATCCTACTCTATATGGAGTTATTAAAACTGTTTCCGTTCCATATTGATGAGTTGTTGGAAATGCCCCAGTAAAACTACCACTAAAAGCTGTTCCATTAACATCTAAATATGTAATCGCAAATTCTCCTTCTGCCCATTGCGCAAAAAGATTAATGTTTGCATTATTAGTTGGGGTTAAATTTGTAATATCCTGAAGGTTAACGAACGAATATCCTGAACCATCAGCTTCTGTATTCCAGCCCGCAAAGCCAAATCCTGTTAATTGGAACGCATTAACCGTTAAAAAACTTGTTGTATCAAAAGTATGAATTGAAGGATTCATCGTTCCTGTTACTGTATTGCTTGCATTAGAAGGCTGATTAGCATTGTAAGTAATCGTAAAAGTATTAGCTTCCCATTGCGCATATAAGCTAACATTTGCATTATTAAGTACACTTAAGTTAAGAATTTCTTGCGCATCTGCAAAAGCAGTACCGCTTCCGTCGCTAGAGGTGTTCCAGCCAATAAATGTCCAACCGCTAAGTTCAAACATATTAGCAGATAAATTGCTGGAGACATTAAATGTATGCGTTGTAATTCCCATTACGCCAATAACATAATTACTTGCGTCAGTCGGTCTGTTGGCATTATATGTAATTGAATAAATGTTGGCTTGCCATTTAGCATAAAGATTTACTTCATTTTCAAATTCAGAATCCGCACTTAAGTAAGTTATTGGCTTGCCTGTTCCTTCCTCATTCAAAAACCATCCGAAAAATGTATATCCTTCACGCGTTGGACTAATTAAATCAGTTTGATAACCCAATCTATGAACAAAAGGCGCACCCGTTCCGTGCATTCCGCTGAATATTCCGCCGCCAACATCAGAATAATTGATTGCCAATACATTGGCATCTGCTTGCCATTTGGCATAGAGTGTAATATCATCTTCAAATTCATAAGCGCCAAGATATGTTCTTGCTTCTCCACTCACATCAAACTCTAAAAACCAACCTAAAAATTGGTTGCCTGCTTTAGTTGGATTAACTAAAACTGTATCTGTTCCTCTTGAATGAGTAACTGGGGTATCTTCTCCTAGCGTTCCGCTAAAGGCATTTCCTCCTGCATCTCGATAGGTTATCGAAAATACTTCGTTTGGCGGTATAGTAGTTGTTTCATTATTAGTCGTGTAACGACCCACTAACATTACTGTAATTGACGCGAGTGTCAATGTTATCATTGCGACTAAAATTAAAATTCTTCTTTTGTAAAACATCATGTTTAAACTTCTCCTTTTAGCATCTGCATGCTTCTTCTCTAGAAACCTCTATATTTTTTTATCAAAGCTACTAATAACCTATTTTTGCGATTTCGTATGAAATATCAATCATTTGTTTAATTAGTTCTAGCGAAGGTTGTTTTACTTCATTTGAAACGGTAAACCAGATAACGCCATACGGAAACTTAGACTGTTCGACTATATTTTTAAAATACTCAAGAAGTTTTACGCCATAAGCAGGACCACATTTTACAGTTAACTTAAATCTTCCATTTCCTAAGTCAATTAGTAACGCAAAAGATTTCTTACCTTTTATCTTATAACTTGTCGGCTTCTTTCCCGTTGCCTCAGTTTTTATAATATTAATCTTACTGCTAATATAACGATCAATATCTGTCAAGATATATTCATTATTCTCTGCTAATGGAATTTTACAATCTTTATAAGCAGCATCCATAGCAAATACACTTTTATTGAGTGTTTCTGCCGTTACTTTATTAATAGCATCCTCTAGTTTATTATCAGACGCCATCGAAACTTCTTTAGAGATAACTTTCTTTACAGCAGATACTTCACTATACAACTTTCTTCCGCGCAAAATTGTATTAATTAGCATTATCAATAACACAACTAATAAAATTGTGAATACTGTAAGAAGAGTATACCACCAGCGCCAACCTCCTGGATTTGGATCACTTGAGCAACCACTGAGTAATGTTACTGTTCCTATTTAATAGTATTAAACCTAAAACAAATCTATTTTTTAACCATTCATAAAACACTCCAAATTTATATTTATTTCATTACTAATTTAACTAGTATTAATTCTATGTCGAAAAGGTTTTAGCTTTATAACATCAGTTAAATATTCTAGCATATTTTTATGCTAAATCAGCAATTAATATGTTAAAATCTGACAAAGTTTCGCACTTCTTTCACAAAGTTAGCTTTTATCAATAGTCAGTAAGGTGACCTTTACTTCTAAACGGCCAAAATAGCAATCATTTTTGATGGTCATTTTTTTCATTTTGATTGCTTCTTGTTATAATTTACCTGAAGGGTCTGACATGATTTATGACACTAAACAACTACGCACTAGAGTTTAGTTAAATGATTTTTACAACATTTATCTTGATGCTTTATTTTTGAGCAGAAAAAAGAGCAAAGCTTTTTAAGGTTTCACTCAAATTCAAAATCTTTATTCCTTATTTGATTTATAAAAAATGACGATTTATTCCAAATCAATATATATTTCTTTAATTAATTTACCATCAAACTTTGCATTTTCCAACAATTCATTTGGAGTTTTAAAATCCTCTGTTGCCAATAATTTCTTGCCATTAGAAATATTATATGAGAATGAACCGTTTTTTCCATAACATAAATTTATTTTATACTCTTTATACCAAAATAAAAATTCCTCGAAGTTTTCTGTATATCTTTCATAAAATTCAGCCCAAGGTATTTCCATATGTAATTTCGGTTTCATGATTTCACCTCTTATTTAGTGTCTTCTATTCGTTTCTGTTATTATTCCGTATAACCAAACTATCGGAATATCAATATTTTACCGCAATTATCCCATTTTTCCAAGTGATTTTAATGTTTTGTCGATAAAAGTCTAACTATAGCATTGTGGTTGATCTCATGGATTTAATATAAAAATGACTTTAAAGCCTAAAAAAGAACCACAAACCAGTTTTTAAACTAATTTTACAGTTCATTGAGTTTATTTTGTTGTGTTTTATTCTTCTACTTCAGGCGAAAGTTCTTCATTTGTTTCGTTATTGAGTGCAAATCTTTTTTGGAATCCATATTCAATGATATTTATTAATATATCATGGTTTGGACAATATTTAATTAAATCTTTTTTAACGGCTTTTGTCGGTCGAAATTTTATTACTCCGTTACTTTTGTTAAAAATATTTTTATAATCTTCAACTATAAAATTTTGTTCAATAGCTATAAATCGAAATTCTACTTCTACTTCGCCTTTTATGCGTGCCTTTTCAATTTTATCTAGTTTTCCCCATTCAATACTATAAATACTTTTGAAAATTCTCTTTGAAGAAATGCCTTTTTCATCAATTTCAATCCATTCCCAAAAATATTTAGCTATTAATATAAGACCTAAAGATATGATTAAACTGCCAAAAAAGAATGGTAACATCCCTTCTTCGCCCATCAAAATAGCTATCAATGATATAAGCGCCCATAAAAGCGGAATTATAGCTAATAATAAATACACTATACCTGTCATTGTTACAAAGTGCTTTTTGTTTTTCAAATAAATCACTCCATGATAATTATTTTAATCAAAATCTAATTAGAAGAGATCTTCCTCGAGGTGTTCTCCTAAATTGATTGAATGCGTCTCTTATTCCATTACGCACATCATTAACAGTAACAAGATTTAGTCGGAAACATATGTTCAGTAGCAAATTGAGAAAATGCAAATCTTGGAGTAAATGCTACAGATACGGCTTGCATCTCTCTAAAAGTCAAAGGCGTTCCACCATGTTCAATTCCAAATGCATTGAACCAATCAGCGAAACCTTTTGAGGCTACCGCAAATACTGCAGAAAATGCTCCTGCCTGCAATGATTGTCTAAAATTAACATCCCCAAAGCTTCTTCTGCTAACCGCCATTTGTGATGCAAAATCATGCGCAAAGCCTATCCCAAAACCAATTGCGGCTGTAGCTAAATATCCTACCTTTGAAACAGCTAATACAGCATGAGCTGCTCCACCAATTGCACCGAGAGCTATCCCAGATAAAATATCACCACCGCTGGCGTTAGCATTTATGCCTCCCATTGCGCCACCAGTTATTCCACCAACTAAAATTGCTACACCGAAAATTTGAGCGCCCGGAACGAATAACAATCCTACTCCTAAAGCTACTACACCTGCTATGGTTATAGCACTAAATATGTTTTTAACCCTTTCAGGCCTATAACCATCTGAATCAATCATATTTACAGGATTATTATTACAGTACGCAAACAGATTTAATCCGCTAATTCTACTTGGGTCGATAAACTGAATATCATCCGCACTAATAAAACGGTAAATTGAAGGATCGTAGAATCGGCTCATCAAATAATACATCTTGACGGCTTCATCCCAATAATATCCTTTGTATCTCATTGGATTTTTATGGGCTACAGATGTCAAATCATTATTAACCGAACCATCCGCATTAAGTATATGATGCGAGCCCCAAGCATCGTATTCATATTCACAAATTAAGTTTCCTTTATCATCAGTAATACCATTGATATTAAGTAACGAATCCCTTATATAGAAATATTTATTTCTTTGTTGCTGCGTAGTATAGCTAAACGCAAATAATAAATTATTCTCATCATAATGAAAATCAAGTCGGTAATCACTACCTAATTCTGTTATTAATCTGTCATCGTCATAATAATATTTTACATCAATTGAGGCTTGTTTGTCAAGAATTTTGATATGTTATTTAAACAATATAGTATACAAAGTTTAGCATAAATATAAAGGGCTGTCAAATTTTTTTGCGTCAATAATTATTTCGAAAAAATTATATTTATTTGTAGTAGATTAAAGAAAAACCCCGCTCCAATTTCTTGGGGCGTGCTAGTGTCAAATCAATAATTGTCGTTGCTTGCTGTTTTTTTATTTTTTGTTTTTTTTGTTTTGCGCTTGCTTTGCTACTGTTTCAATTTTTATTCTTGCCTCTTGAACTCTATCCATAAACAGATTATATCCCGGTAATAAAATAAACAAGGAAATCAACAGTTGATAAATCAGTGATTTAACTATTCTTCCTTATAAAAAGTAGTTTAAATTATTATGAATTTTAGCGATTTAAAAAGAACCGCAAACCAGTTTTTAAACTAATTTTGCAGTTCTTCGATTCTATTTAGTTGTTGTTTTCTTTCTCTACTTCAGGCGAAGGGTCTTCGTTTGTTTCCATTAACAAATAATTTTTAGAAAAATATTTTGCGTTTTCCAGCTCTATAAATTTTTCCTTGATAATAGACTTAGTGAATGAATTAATCGGAATTCTTAAGTTTGTATATTTTCCATTAAATGGCAACATCTCATCCTCTTTATGAGGCTTATCGGTTAATACTAGCAAGCATTTTTCATGGATATAGTGTCTTTTTGGTTGAAACTCCTCAATCTTTTGGATGTCTTCCCAAAGACAAAATTTAATTAATCCATAAATAGACATAGCGTAAATGCCTTTTTCTGTAAAAGTAACCCATTGAAAGGCACTTCTTGACACAAATAAAACCATGCCAAATAACGGAATGCCAAAAATTATTAATCCATTGAAGTCTCTATTTAAAGCCCGCAATACAAAATAGCTTATTATCATTCCAATGCTTATTATAAGTATACAAAAATGAATATAAAAAGTTTTTGAAATTACACATCTCTTTTTCATAACTAAACCCTTTCGTATATTTATTTTAACTTTAATAACTAAAAAACATTAGCTGGATGTTGATCATTTACTCCTGGCTGACTCCTTCTCCATCTTCTCAAGTCATTAAAAGTTATGGAATTCGTTTCCCAAAATTCATCAAGTATTGTTTCAGTAATAAACCCAAATGAATCAAGAAAGAATGCAAATAATCCACCAGAAAAAATAGAAGCAACTTGAAATCCTTCCCTAATCAGTGGGTTAAAAATTGCTTGGTCTAATCCAAAAGCTGCAAGACTTAACACAGATGCAACTGCACCAGCTCTTAGGCTTTCTAAGATGTTAACATCCCTAAACGACTTGCCTTGAACAAACAATTGTTCAGTAATATTCGATCCAGCACCTATCATAAAGCCTGCCACGAGGACTAAGGATTTAATTTTTATATATGGCAATGCAGCAGCAGTAATTGCTCCCCAAATAAAACCATTGTAGAATCCATGCCAAAAACAATCGTCATTTGATAATGCATTGATTCCACCGATTCCACCGCCAATTAAACCACCTACTAGAAGTGTTAATGCAAATATTGAAATCGCAATATTTCCGGTGCTATCTAAATACATAACTGGGTTATTTAAGCAGTACGCAAATAAATTAAGTCCACCAATAGAATTAAAATTAATAAAACTGATATCATCCGCCGATATAAACCTACAAATCTCACTATCATAAAACCGACTTTGCAGATAATACATTTGACAACTTTGATCCCAATAATAACCTTTAAACCTCATAGGATTCAAATGGGCTAAAGATGTCAAA
>WRBM01000010.1 GCA_009784525.1 Erysipelotrichales bacterium
CGATGAAGTAATTCAGAGTTTGAGGAATAGCGGTCTAACAGCACCTTTAAGATTACAGGTTAGCCTGTAATTTCTTATAAAGAAAAGAAGCACAGTGCTTCTTTAAAGCGTATTTATTTCGCTATTGTTCGTTATTCAAGTATATTTTCTATTGATACCTTTAATCGTATCTGGAGTTGGGGTAGAAATGTTGAGGCTCTTACAGGATTAGGTACACAGGATAGGGTATACGACTAGATCAACGCTGATAAGAAATATTGATAACTGGTTTGGAGATCTTTTTGAGCAGGCTTTCGAAGAAATTGAAAATCATTGCTTGGACAGACAAATTGAAAGAGGAGTAGGTCTTACTAGTTTATTAGTATATTTTGAACTGATATTGCGTTTTTTTTTTTGTAAAAAAATAGACTTTATATTCTTGCAATAGCTGTCATTATCATAAAAAGAATATCTTGATGGATAAACTTCGTTTTTAAGTATAACTTCAATATTGTTTCTTTTAGTTAAATAAGGAGCAAAGAAAAAAACGCTTATCAACAGCGTTTTTCGTTTTATTATAATCATTTATTTAAGCCAACTTGCAAAGAAAACATCTCAAAGTATTTTCCCTGTTTTTTAATTAATTGCTCATGAGTTCCTTCTTCGACTATTTCTCCTTTTTCTAAAACAATAATCCGGTCCGCAAATTTGCAGCTAGAGACGCGGTGCGTCGTATAAATTACTTTAGAATCACCAATTGCCCGATCAAAGTTTCTATAGATAGCGTGCTCTTCGTAATGATCTAAAGGACTAGTAGGCTCATCGAGAATAATTAGTGGGGCATCTTTATAGATTGCTCTTGCTAAAGCTACTTGTTGAATATTACTACCAATCAATTCAATGCCATCTGGTTCAAAAACATTATTAATCATCGTATCCATGCCATTTTTCATAACTAAAATTTTATCTGGAAAGTCAACTTTTTTCAAAGCTAACCTTACCTTTGCATCTTCAGCAGCACTATCAAAACTAACATTTTCTTTTATAGTAAAGGAAAAAATATTAAAATCCTGGAAAACTACTGACATGAAGCTATGATATTGCTCATCGTTTATATCATTGATATCTTGCCCATTAACAAGAATTTTTCCTTCAGTCGGTCTATAAAGCTTTGATAAAAGTTTCACCAATGTGGTTTTGCCAGCTTTATTTTCACCAACAATCGCAAAACGGCCTTGTCCATTTAATTGAAAACTTACATTCCTTAAAATAAATCTATCACTATTAGGGTAGTGAAAACTCACATTCTTGAATTCAATATCAAAGCGATTGTTTAAAGTAAATGAAGCTTTATCTTTATCAGCTTCCGAAAGATTAATATAATTAATATAAGGGTCAAAGTGTCTGCAGATACTTCTTAATTGACCAAGAACATCGAAGAATAAAGATAAGGCAGTCGATAAAAAGGCTACAGCGCCAACATATAAAAATAAGCTTCCGATAGAGAAGGGATTTCTAATAAATTCCCATATTAAAAATGCATAAACTGCACATGATTGTAAATGAATTATGATACTATTTAAACCAAAATAGCGACCTTTAACTTTCCTCTCTGCTTTAAAAAAATATAAAATCTCTGAAGCAGAAGCATTCATCTCCCCTTCAATTAAAGGCTGGAAATTATAAATCCGAATATCTTTTGCGGCTTTATAATCAAAACCGAGGTGCCGATAATAATTAAAACTTTTTAAAGCAGAACTTGTTTTTTCATTATAGTTATGACTGGCTTTTTCAATTTTTCTAGCGATAAAAAGACTTATGAGTGCACCAATTAAAACTATTAATATAATCCAATAATTGAAAGTTAAAATGATTATTAAGGAAAATAAAATAGTTATCATTACTTGAAAGAACTTAATAATGCCAGAAGTCACGTTTTGACTTAAAGCTATCATTGCTTGTTCATTTAAAGCAATGACGTCAGGGTTTTCGGTATGAATAAAATCCATGGTAATCGATTTTTCTAATAGTAATTTTTCAAAACAGTGACTGATTTTTTGACTTTTTATCATAAGCGTTGATTTCATTAAATGACTAATCAAACTTAAAACTAGAGTAGAAACAATCATAATCAGAATTATAACATAAAGTTCACCAATTCGTCTTTCGCCTAGAAATTCATTTATCAAAAATTTAATCCCAAAAATATTGATGAATGGGATACTCGAAGAAATCAAATTACTGAAAAAGACAAAATATAAATAAGAAGGAGAAAACTGGTGAGTAAGTTTAATAATCCTGGTAATTATACGAAGATCTTTACGAAGTGAAAACTTATTCATTATCTGTTTCCCCCTCATATTGGTTCTTTTGTAAAGCAGTAAGTTTGAAATATTGCCCGTTTTTGCTCATTAGTTCTTGATGCGAGCCGTATTCAATGATTTCTCCTTTTTCAAAAACAGCGATTTTATCACAAAACTGTAATCTTTCAACACGTTGGGAAACAAAAATCGATAATTTGCCAATCGTAAAATCCACAAAATTGTTATATAATTGTTTGTCCTCCAAACAATCTAAAGATGGTTCATCAAAAATTACAATTGGTCTGTCTTTATAAAATGCCCGGCTAATGCTAAGCCTTTGTGCTTCAGATTCCGAAAGATCAAGACCATTTTTATAGATTTTCTTAGTTAAATTTTCTTTAAAGCCATTAGGAAGAGCGTAAATCTTTTCATCTAATAATGCATCCTCTACAGCGTTTTTAAGCTTGTTTTGATCAGGTTCTTTGACGGCGGAAATATTAGTTTCTAATGAAAAAGCAAACACATTGGTTTTTTGAAAAACAGAAGAATATAGCTTATACAAATCATTCTTATTTAAATCCTGAATATTTATATCATTAATCAGTATTTCTCCCTGTTCTGGTTGAAGAAGACCGCAAAGTAATTTTATAAAGGTAGATTTACCAGAACCATGAGGGCCTGTAATACCAATTTTTTCTTCGGTTGTAAAAGTAACTGAAAGGTCTTCGATTAACCAGTCATCTTCATTAGGATAACGAAAAAAAACATCGCGAAATTCAATTTTTTCGATTATTTTTGGAACAGCCACAATATATTCCTGGTCATTATGATGAGCAGTAAAAAAGCTTTGAGTTTGTTTAATTATCTGACCTTGGCTTTTAATAAAAGCTGTATCATTAAGAAAATTCTCAAGACTAAAATTAAAACTAGCGATTGCCATAATATAAAGAACAAAATCACCAATCGGCAAATCATTGTTTATCAGAGCATAAACTAAATAAATATAGATGATACCTTCACGAATGAAAATCGCTAAAATATTAAGAAGATTAATCGAATACGATTTACCTAAAGTATTTTTATTTGAATTGAGTTCAGCGTTTCTGACCGCATGCAACTTGCCCAAAATGAAGTTTTTCATGCCATATAAGCGGATATCTTTACTATGGCTAAACTCATTCATAACATAAGCATAATAATTAGCTGGTTTGCTGATATTTGCTTGAGTTTGTGAGTTGCGAAATTCAATTTTTTTGATAGCGAAAATAACAAGAAAAGTTACTAATGCATTTATAATAAGAAGGGCTATGATCCAATACTGAAGCTGGATAATAATAAATGATAAACCGATTAAGGAAATTAAGCCGACTCCAACTAAAAATAAACGTCTTAAAACAGCTTCATAACCCTCACCGGCATTCTCTAAACTAGAATAAGCTAAATGGGCTTCATTATGAAAATCAGAATTCTCAAAGTGTTGATAATCAGTATTAAGGACTGTATGATGGAATAAACGAATCAAATTATAGCGTAAAGCGTGAATTTTGAATAAATAACGACTTTCTACAAAATGCTTAATTAACAAGCAAAAAACCGTTATCAGGATGAAAACGGCTAAAGTAGTCCAGAGATAATCAAATGTTTCGGCTAATAAATTATCAATTACTAACTTAGGCAAATAAACAAGCGCAATCTGAAAAGCAAATACAACGAGCGCAAATACAAAAAAATAAAGATAAAGAATCCGGCTTTTCTGCCAAACAAGCCTAAGTAAATATTTGACGACCGATGAGTTCTTTTGCATAATCTTATTGACGATTTTTCATATGCGGGAATAAAATGACATCCCGGATATTTGCAGTGTCAGTCAAAAGCATAATCAAACGATCAATGCCAATCCCAACGCCACCAGCTGGAGGCATTCCATACTCTAAAGCTTCTACGAAATCAATGTCCATTTCATTAGCTTCATTATTTCCTAAATCTTTTTCTTTAAGTTGCTCAAGAAACCTTTCTTTTTGATCGATCGGATCATTAAGTTCGGTGAAAGCATTAGCGTATTCACTTTTATTGATAAATAATTCAAAGCGCTGCGTAAAGCGAGCATCAGTACTTTTTTTAGCTAGGGGTGATATTTCTACGGGATGTCCATAAACAAATGTTGGTTGGATTAAAGTATGTTCAACATATTTTTCAAAAAAAGCATTAATAATATGACCGATACCTGTAAAATGTTTTGGCACCTCAATGTGATGCTCTTTCGCCAGTTTTGCGGCTTTTTTAAAATCATTAATAACGTAGAAGTCAATATTAGTTAATTCTTTAATTGAATCTACCATATGAACTCGGCGAAATCCTCTTTTTAAACTTAAACTAGTTCCTTGAAAGTTAATTTCAGTTGTGCCCAGAATTTCTGTACAGACAGTAGATAGACAACCTTCAACTAAATCCATCATGCCTTCCATATCAGAATAAGCCAAATACGCTTCAATAGTTGTAAACTCGGGATTATGTTTATAACTGATTCCTTCATTTCTAAATAAACGACCAATTTCATAAACAGCCTCCAAACCACCAACCAGAAGTCGCTTTAAAGGTAACTCAGTCGCAATTCTTAAGTAGAAGTCCATTTCTAAGGTATTATGATGCGTCACAAAAGGACGAGCCGCAGCGCCGCCTAAAACCGGATGTAAAACTGGTGTTTCAACTTCAATAAAGCCAAGAGAGTCAAAAAATCTTTGGATGGCGCGAATGATCTTTGTTCTTTTAATCGCAATATCCTTAGCTTTTTCATTCATGATTAAATCAACATAACGTCGTCTGCGTGCTTCTTCAACATCCTGAAGTCCATGAAACTTTTCCGGAAGCGGACGAAGAGCTTTAGTTAAATGCGTATACTTATCGGCTTTAACTGTCAGTTCATTCGTTTTAGTCCGAAACATAACACCGCTGATTCCGATTATATCACCAATGTCTGCGAGTTTAAAGATTTCAAATTCAGTTTCAGATACATGATCCGCCCGAATATAAGCTTGAATTAACCCGAACTTATCTTGTAATGTTACAAAACCAGCTTTACCCATATCTCTTTTCATCATAATGCGGCCGGCTATAATTACTTTAGGCGTAATTTTCTCTAGGGATTCTTTGTCTTTATCATCGAACTGATTCTTAATGTCTTGACTCGTATGTGTTCTTTCAAATTTCTGACCAAAAGGGTCTAAACCTTTATCAAGGAAAAATTTTAATTTTTCTCTTCTGATAATTTCTTGTTCATTTAGTATATCATCCATAGTATCACCTTCAACTAAAAATTATAGCATAAAACTTGCAAAAATGCTCATGAAAATAAGCATTCACATATAATGTTTGCTTAAAAAGGAAAAAAACTCCACAATAAGTAGAGTTTTATGAATCTGTAGGCAGTAAGTCATCTGTAGCTAAAAGCTGATCTTTATTTTCTTCTTTTTTCTTAGCGGCTAGCTTCTGGGCTTTCTTTTCTTTTTTTAAAGCTTTTTTCTTGCGATGACGAATTTTAAAATTTTTGGAAAATTTCGTTAATCGTTTATCTAATTTTTTAATAAACGCAACTAGCAGAACAGGCACAAATAAGAACCTAAGAATCCTTTTAGACCACTTACCTATGAAGTCAATCATAAAGTCAAGCATGATTAAAAATTTAAAAATTGTATTCTTAAAATAAACATGGGAAATTATGGCACCCAATATCAGAAAAATGATTAGGTAAAAGGAAAATTGTCCGTCAGAAACAGTTTCCATAATCATAAAGCAAAGTATAATCTGGCCTAGAAAGAAGAGTAAATCCGCAATCGAGCGCAAATAATCTTTCTTTATATATTTTTTTATTAAGACATGAAAGATTAAATAGACACTATGTAAAAACATGCCATAAAGAGTAAAGACGAATATTAAGCGGATTTGTAGATCAAGAGGCATTATTTAAAGAGTTTGCTAAGAAAATTTTCATTTTTTTTCGGAACTGCTTTCGGAACTTTTGTCGTGTCATTATTATAACTTATTGAATTAATAGTTCCTCTTAAAGATAGTTCGCCTTTTTCAATATTCAGATTTATGACCTCTAGATTTTCGCCTTCAAGTGTCAGATAGCCCATTATTGATTCCAAAACAAAGATTTTTTCATTGATGCTTTCAATTTTTTTGATTCCGGTTACTTCTAGGTTCTCGCGATTATTAATCATCATATGATGAAATTTTAAATCACTAGCGTTTATTATATTAGTATTACTGTTATTAATCATAATATTTTTGCACCTCTCTTTTAAAAGTATGAGAACAAAAATAAAATATGACGGAATACTTTTATTTGCTAGTGGAAAAATAAGGTAGAAGGAGAATAATATGAATAAAACAGTTTTAATAACCGGAGCTTCTAAAGGCATCGGAAAACAAACCGCATTTATTTTTGCGGAAAATAACTTTAATCTTATTTTAGTTGCCAGAAATAAAGAACTTTTAGAGGAAGTAAAAAATACAATAAAGGCAGAATATCAAGTTGAAGTCTTAATTATAAGTAAGGACTTAACCCAAAAAAATGCGGCTAAAGAGATTCTTAAGCAAGTAATAAATAAAAAACTTAGAGTTGACATTCTGATTAATAACGCCGGATTTGGTGATTTTAGCGCTTATCTTGATTCCAAATGGGATAAGCAAGAAAGAATAGTAGAACTCAATATTAAAGCCCTAATGGAATTAAGTTATCTCTTTGGTAAAGAAATGAAAAAAATTAATGAAGGCCAAATAATTAATGTGGCTTCAGCAGCCGCAGTTAGTCCAGGACCTTACATGGCTGTTTATTATGCTTCTAAAGCTTTTGTCTTGTCTTTTACAGAAGCATTAGCCGAGGAGTGGAAGGATTCTGATGTTAAGATTAAAGTTATTTGTCCAAAAGCAACCAAAAGTAATTTTGAAGAAGCAGCTCAGATGCAAGATTCGGAAATGTTTATTAAACTTAGAGCTTCAACTGCGACAGAGGTAGCCAAAGCTATTTATAAATTGAGTAATCTAAAAAAAACTGTTTATTTTTACAGTCTTTTTTCTAAGTCTATTAATGTTGCTAATCGCTTGACCCCCCGGATAGTTTCCAGAAAAGTAGCGGGGATTATAAATGGTGTACCTACAGACAAAACTTAAAGAACTTTAGGATTTCGGTATAGTTATGCGCTGTATAAGTTACAGCATTCGGTTCAACTAAAACTGCGCCTGGAAAAAATGAATTAGTATAAGCGCTCTTACAGTCACGGTAAGAAATCTCCGCTTTAAGAATAGCTGGAACAGCTAAATCATACTCAACGCCAAATTTTAGATTTGCCAAAGCTTCTTTAACCGCTTTTCTTAAATTTTCAGCGTGTTTGTTTGGGTGCACACTTTTAGTTGCGCCATAAAAGCCTTCAAAGGCTGGAACTGTAACTAAATGGGAATTAACCGATTCCTTGTCTTCGCATAACGATTTATCGCCAGATAACATAATAACTGGCACTTTTAAAGTCTTCGCAAAGAAAGTGTTTATATCATATTCGCCAATTTGTTGATCATTAATCTTGACATAATTTATCTGAGTCGTCATCGTATGGCCTAAGAAATTACCTTTTGATAAGGCTTTATCATGATAACCAATATAAATGATACCATCAAAACTTGCGTCAAGCCCAAACATCATATCGCATAAGCCACCCGACCAGCCTCTGATCAACTGAACGTTGTCAGGAAGCGTTTCAGCAATCAAATTCCTAGAAGAGCCATGAGCATCTCTAATCACAATATCATTTATGCCTTGTTCCTTTAAAGCTTCACAGACGATTTTAACTTCGTTTGTCATTTGTACTTGAAATGGGCGGTAAGCATTTTTTTCACTAAAAGTTTCATCCCAACTGTTTATGCCATTAATACCTTCAATATCGACACTAATATATATTTTCATAATTTTAGCTCCTTTATAAAAATTATATCAGAAAATCTTAAATTTGTCGATAAATTTAACCGACATTTATTGATATGTGTTGACTAAAATCATTAAAGATTATATAATTAAATTTGGATATAGTTTTAAATTAAAGAAAAGGAGAACGATTGATGCTTGAGTTAAAAAATGTAACGAAAAGTTTTGGTAGTTTAGTAGCTGTCAATGATATTAGTTTTTCGGTTAATAATGGCGAAATATTTGGCTTGCTTGGGACAAATGGCGCGGGTAAAACAACAACTTTTCGAATGATTATGGGATTATTAAAACCTAATGCCGGAGAAATAACCTGGAACGGAGAAATAATTGATTTTAAGAAAACAGATGATATAGGTTTTTTTATTGAAGAAAGATCTTTAGTTCCTAAACTTACAGTCTATAAGCAAATAATGCATTATGCCAGACTAAAGAGCATGGAGCCAAAAATTATTGAAGAGCGTCTTGATTATTGGTTAGATCGTTTTAATGTTCCAGAATATAAGCATAAAAAAATAAAGGAACTTTCCAAAGGTAATCAACAGAAGATTCAATTCATTTCTGCAATTATCAATAATCCAAAACTTTTAATTCTTGATGAACCTTTTAGTGGGCTTGATTCGATTAATGTTGAATTGTTTGTAGAAGTTATCAGAGAATTTCAAAAAAGGGATGCGATTATTATTTTTTCTTCACATCGAATTGACCACGTTGAACTCTTTTGTGAAAAACTTATTTTCTTACAAAAAGGTAAACCAATATTAAATGGTTTTATTGAAGACATTAAAGATCAATATAAGAAGAAGACGATTAAAATAGGTGGAAAAGTCGATGTTGAAAAATTAAAAGCAATCAAAGGTGTGGTTTCAGTAACAGAAAATCTTAATGAACTTTCCTTAAGTATTGAATCAGATGCGATTGCTAAAGATGTTTTTAATTATATTAAGACCTGTGATGTTATTAATAAATATAGTTTAGAAAAGCCGTCATTAAATGAAATCTTCATCAATAAGGTAGGTGCTTCTTTCGATGAATAAATTTTGGTATTTAGTTACTTATACTTTAGGCAAAAGAGTTAAAACAAAAGCTTTTCTGATTGCGAATATTTTAGTTTTGCTTTTAGTTATTTTTATAACGATATTACCGGCAATTATCGTTAACTTTTCTGGAGAAGACGCTACCCAACAAGTTGTTGTCTTCGACAATTCGAATACAGATAATTATGCGTTTAATGCACTTCAAGAAGGACAAGGTGTCGAGTCAGGCTTTTTGAATTATGTTTTAAGCGAAATTCCTTGGGATGAGAATGATCGGGCATTGATGGTTGAAGGTTATACGGCCGCTCTTTATATTTATTTAGAAAATGGCGTAATTAGAGCAAAAATCATTAATGATGGATTAAGGATTCAAAATGAAATGTTAATTCAAAGTGATTTGAATATGATGAATCAAAGACTTTGGCTTTTAAGCAATCCCGATAGTATTGATGACATTAATGAATTTTTTAGACCTATCGATACTACATTTGTTTCAGTTTACGACGGCGATGAGAGCGCGATTGTGGATACAGTTTTAATGGTTGTGGCAATGGTGATAATTATTCCGATATTTATTATGTTAATCATGATTATGAATTTCGTTGGTATGGATATCTTAGAAGAAAAATCCAGTCGATCAGTTGAAGTTATTGTTTCTAACGTAAAGATAAGTCATCATTTCTTTTCGAAGATTGTCAGCGCCTTTTTGTTTATGCTAATTCAAGGTGCTTTATTATTATTATTTACTTTAATTGGTTTTATAATTTCTTCTGTTATCATGAATATTTCTCTGGATGCTGGAGGTACCATTGGTGATTCGCTAGGAGATATGCTAGGCATTGACGGAAATATTCTAGCTCAAATTTTATCGAGATTACCTGGAGTTTTATTTGTTTCATTAATTTTTGTTCTAGCTGGCTATTTATTTTATCTTGTTTTAATGGCTATCTTTGCCTCAATGGCAACTAATATGGAAGATTTTGCACAGTTTCAGTCACCAGTAATGCTAGTTTTAGTAGCGGGTTTTTATGCGGCTATCTTTTCGATTCCTTATGGATCAAATATCTTTATCAGAATTCTTGGTTATATTCCTTTATTATCGCCTTTGTTGGCCCCGGCACTTTTTATTAGCGGTGCCTTTGGCATAATTGATATCTTAATTTCATTTGCACTACTTGTTGGGGTGAATGTTCTAATCTTTTATTTTGGTATTCCTTTATATAAAGTTTCAATTTTGAGCTACTCGCAGGATTCTTTCTTTAAACGAATTAAAAAATTATTAAAAAAATCTAAATATGCAGAATAAGTAGGGGATAACAGTGCGTTATAACGTATTGATTGTGGATGATGAAGAAACTTTAGCAAATATGACAGCTGAATATTTTAATGTTTTTGGTGTGATTACTATAACAGTTAATTCAAAAGAAGCTTGTTTAAATTTTCTTGGAAACAATCAAGCTGATTTAATTCTCTTAGATATTAATTTAATTGAAAGCAATGGTTTTGATCTTTGCCGGATAATCAGGAAAGATTATGATACACCAATCTTTTTTATTAGTGCCCGAGTCTCAACAAATGATATGTTAATTGCGCTAAACATTGGTGGCGATGATTATATTACTAAACCTTACGAATTAAGTGTCTTGCTTGCAAAAGTTAAAGCCAGACTTAAGCGTGATGAGAATAAAAAAGAGAACAAGCAGACAGTAAAAGATATCCGCCTTGATTTCTCAAAAATGAAAGCTTATTATCAAGATAATAATCTTAATCTAAAAGCCAAAGAATTCAAATTACTTAGTTTTTTAATAACCAATAAAAATAAGGTTGTCACAAAAGAAGAAATATTAGAGAATGTCTGGGAAGATACTTATATAACTGACGGAGCGCTAAATGTGCAGATTTCTCGACTTCGCGAGAAACTGGCAGGTGTTGATTACATTAAAACTGTTTGGGGAAAAGGTTATATTTTCGAGGTGGAAAGTTGAAACCGCGGCTAATTATTTTTTTGATTATTGCTTGCTTTATAATTTCTGCATTTTTTACAATAACAGATATCTTGAGCATTAACAACCAAAGACCAGATACAATTGAAATCAATCGTATCAGATTAGCAGTAGAGGCAAGTAATCCAGAAACAGATTTTTTTTATGATTTTACGGTTATTGATTTAGCTGGTAATTTACTTTTTAGTACAAAAGCAGAAACAACGCTTAGTTTTCAGGAACGTATCAATCAGGCAATTCTTAATTATGATACTGTTATTGATTTTAGTGATGGGAACGTTAGTGGGAAAATTATTATTTATACTGGGGTACTTTTGCAAGGTAATCGGCCGTTACGATTATTTATGACAGTTATTCCTTTTCTGATTATTGCTTTATTATTAATAATTTATTATTTTTATTTGCAAGTTTATTTATATTACCCTTTTAAACGCTTAAAAAAATTCGCTCAGGATATTGCTTCAGGAAATCTTGATATAGCTTTGCCAATGGATAAAGGTAAACATTTTGGCGAATTTACAGAAAGCTTTGATATGATGCGGGAAGAGCTAAAAGCGGCTCACCAAAAGGCTATTTTAGAGGAAATCAGTAAAAAGGAATTAATAGCTGCCTTAAGTCATGATATAAAAACACCAATTTCCATTGTTAGAGCTGCTAGCGAATTATTAGAACTTGGCGAAGTTGATGAAAAGCGTTTGAAAAATATTAAGACTATTCAGATTAAGACTTTAGAAATTGATACATTGATTACTGATTTGTTTAGCTCTGCTTTAGAAGATTTAGTTGAGTTAAAAGTCAAAATAACTGATATTGAAGCTAAACAAGTTGAAAAACTTTTGGTTGATGCGGATCCTTTGAATAAAATAATAATCAAAGAAAAAATGCCAGAATGTTTAGTTAGGATTGATCCAGTCAGACTTGCGCAAGTTTTTGGCAATATCTTGTCCAATTCCTATAAATACGCTAATACGGAGATTGAAGTAAGATATCAATTATCAGAAAAATTTTTAAAAATAATTCTTAAGGACTTTGGCACAAATCTAAATAAAGAAGATTTACCGCTGATAAAAAATAAGTTTTATCGGGGAAGCAATGCTTCTAATCAACAAGGTGCAGGTCTTGGTCTTTATATTTGTGCACAATTATTAGATAAGATGGCAGGTTTTTTAGATTTTGATTTAGTGGAAGATGGTTTTTTGACTTATATAAATATTGCTTTATCTTAATTCTTACAAAAAGTTTGGAAATTTGTAATAATTAAGAAAAGACTTAACTTTTAAATTTTGATAAAATTATATTGCGGGGATTTTTTCGCAGTATTTTTTTGGAGGAAAAAGATGACAAGTATTTTGAAAACTAATAAATTGTGCAAAAGCTTTTCAACAGGAGGAATTCAGCAACATGTACTAAAAAATCTCGACTTAGAAATATATCAAGGTGATTTTACAGTAATTATGGGACCATCCGGAGGCGGCAAATCAACCCTTTTATATGCTTTAAGTGGCATGGATAAACCGACTTTAGGTGATATAATTTATGAAAATGGTAAAAATATCGCTAAAATGTCTGAAAACGAACTAGCTGATTTTAGAGGCATAAATGCTGGTTTTGTTTTCCAACAGATTTATCTAGTTGATTCTATGGCCGTTTTAGATAATGTACTTTTAAGTGGTCTTTTAAATAGTAAGGATAAAGCAGAAACAGTTAAAAGAGCAAAGAAGCTTTTAACAACAGTTGGTATAAGTGAAACAGACTATAAAAAATTTCCTAATCAGCTATCTGGAGGCGAGGCACAACGGGTTGCGGTTGTTAGAGCGGCGATTCATCAACCGAAAATTTTATTTGCGGACGAACCAACGGGCGCATTAAATTCACAAAACGCTAAAACGGTCTTAGACATTCTTACAGAATTTAATAATTGTGATCAAAGCATTGTGATGGTTACGCATGATATTAATTCAGCGTTACGCGGCAATCGAATAATTTATTTAAAAGATGGCCGCATTGAAGGTGAGTTAAAGTTAGATAGATATAGTGGTGAAAATGAAAAAAGGAAAAATCAAATTAAAGAATTTTTAAATGAGGCAGGCTGGTAAGATGAGTAGTTTTAAGATAATTCTGGCAAACCTTAAAAAAAGAAAAGGCGCAACTGTAACTTTTTTTGTTTTAATTATTCTGGCTGCCCAGATTTTTTCTATGAGCTTAGCCCTTATAACCGGGCTTCAAAATTTTTACGATAAAAAGCTTGCTGAATTGAATGGGCCTCATTTTTCAACACATATCATTGAAAGTGTCTTTCGTGATGAATTTAAGGAATTTGCGCTAGATTATGAAGGGGTAACGGAAGTTAGTGCCAAGAGTAGTCTGTTTACCTTTAGTAATTGGCAAGCAAATGCCAATTCAGTTGTCTTAGCTTCTTTTTTAATGAGAGAATCAGATTGGAGCAATTCTTTTTACCGAAGCCCAATAATTGATGATACAGGCAATAAACCAGAAAATTTTATCTATCTGCCTCTGGGTTTTCGCTTTAATTATGGTGTAAGGGCTGGGGAAACAATAAGTTTAGAAGGATATGAATTTTACGTTAGCGGCTTTTTTGAAGATGCGGTTTCAGGCGCAAGTTCTATAGGTATTGTTTTAGCTTATATCAGTGATTCAAAATTTAATTTGATTAGTAGTGAAGAGAAATTTATGGCTTATAGAACTTTAATGATTCGTTTTGAGAATCCGGAAATGAATCGTGATTTTAGCTTTGATTTCTTTAGATTCACAGAGATAAGAGCTAATGAAATTGTAATACAAGCCTATGATACTTCGAAAATAGCAGTGGAAACATTTATCAGCATTGCGGCAATGATGTTAATCATTTTTACAATTATTATCTTGTTAATTTCTTTAGTAATAGTTTCTTTTAGTATTACTAACAGTATTTCTGAAGAAGTAATCGCTATTGGTGCCTTAAAAAGTATTGGTTATAAAAATAAAAAGTTAAGACAAATTCAGTTAATGCAATATTTTCTGATATCAGGAATCGGAAGCATTATCGGAATTTTCATTACTTTAGTTACATTTGGTTTTATCGGCAACATTATTGCGAGCACTTCAGGGCTCTTATGGCTTGATAGTACAAATCTTTTTTCTAATCTTGTGGCTTTTGTTTCTATTTGTGCGCTCACGGCTTTAATTACTTATATTGCTTCAAGTAAATATAAAAAAATTACGCCGGTAAATGCTTTAAGACATGGCGAAGAAAATCATAGTTTTAAAAAAAATCCTTTACCATTAGAAAGAAAAAAAATGTCATTGAACATCCATTTAGGAGTTAAAAGGTTTATCAATTCTTTTAAAAATAATCTTATTCTAACCGTTACAGTTATGTTATTGGTATTTACTAGTCTTTTAGTGAATGTTATGAATTACAACATGAATGTCAATCGTTCAGCAATGATTCAGATGGTAGGAATCGAAATGAGCGATATTATCGTTCAGGTTTCGCCAGGTGTGGATATATTTATTAAGAATGAATTAATAGTCACACATCCAGAAGTCAAACAGACAATTTTAAATGAAAAAAGAGCTATCTTAGTAGATGGCTTAAATACGATTATCGATGTTTATGAAGACTTTTCTAAGTTAGCAACTAATACAATTGTCCGAGGACGTAATCCTGATTTAAGAAATGAAGTAGTTTTAGCTTCAAATACTGCAAGGGCTGCAGGAAAAGATATTGGTGATACTGTTGTATTAGATATTGATGGTATTAAAAAAAGTTATATCATTGTTGGTATAAGCCAAAACATTGCGGAACACGGGGAAGGGGCTGCTATTACAGTTGAGGCGATTTATGCACATATCGGGATATTTAATCCAGAAAGCATATTAATATATCTTAATGAAGGAGTTAATGTATCAGACTATTTGAATGGGCTTCAAAACATCTTTGGTAATACAGTAACATTAGTTGATGTTCAAGAACAAATGGATTTAATTTTAGATTCGATGTCAGAACCAATTAGTATTTTAACAATAATTATGATTAGCATGAGCATTATCATTATAGCCTTTGTTTTATTTTTGATTATTAGTACTTTGATTAAAAAGCAAAAAAAAGAGTTTGGCATAATGAAAGCTTTAGGTTATCGCAATAATGATTTAATCAAACAACTAATTATTTCCTTTTTGCCTTCCTTGGTTGTTGGCACAATCTTAGGAAATATCTTAAATTTTACGATAGCTAATGAAATCTTATCTTTATTCTTTTCGGGGATTGGACTTTTAAGAGCGACATTTATTATTCCTCTTTGGCAAACTTTAATAGTAAGTCTATCTGTTTTTGGGGCTGGTTTTTTAGTTTTGATTGTTCTTTCCATGCGCTTAAGAAAGATTTCGCCACAAAAATTAATAATCGGTTATTAAAATGATAGTATATGAACGGACTATATGCATCTTTAATATACTTGAAAAATAATGGTAACTATGATATAATTTATTCAAGATAATTTTATCTTAAATAAATTGAATTGGAGAAAAATAAAATGAAATATGCATTTAAGCCATTGTTTTGGGTCGGATTAATATTTGCCTGCGGGGGAACTTTATTTTGGACTATTTTTACGATTACTAATAATTTAACAGCTGCAGGAAGACACATCAGTACTGATTATGCGGCACGCATTGGTTTTGCGGGGGTTGTTGCGATTATACTTTCATTTATTTTGCCTGAGGTTTGTAAACACTTTGGAAAAAATAAAAACGATTAATAATTAAATAATAGGGCTGTAATTATTTAAAGTTTAGAAATAAACGCTAAAGAAGTTACGGCTTATTTTTTTCTCTTCGATAAAAGATCACAGGTTAGCCTGTAATTTCTTATAAAGAAAAGCACCAGCCTCGTATTGAAAATTTATTATCATTTTGTTCTTCTTCGAGTAATCAGTTAAAAATTGGTTTGTTTCCTTAAATGAGGTTAATATGAAATATGTTCCTAGTAAAACTATAATAACAAAAGTAAAAAACAGTTCTTGGTTTGGTGTAGATTACAACATGAATATCTATAGGGGCTGTAATCATGGCTGCATATATTGCGATAGTCGCTCGAGTTGTTATCAAGAAGAAAACTTTGATGAAGTTAAAGCTAAAGAAGATGCCCTGACAATAATAAAGAAGGATTTAACTAAATTAGTTAATAGAGGTGTTATTGGAACTGGCGCAATGAGCGATCCTTATAATAACTTTGAAGAAAAGCTAAATTTAACGGGAAATTCATTATTGCTTCTGGACGCTTACAGATTTGGAGTAGCAGTCACAACTAAAAGTCCATTAATTGTAAGGGATATTGACCTTTATCAAAACATCGCTCAACATTCTCCTGTTATTTGTAAATTTACGATTACTTGCGCTGATGATGAACTTAGCTCTCTTATTGAAACAAATGTGGCTGTTTCGTCTGAAAGATTTAAAGCAATCAAAGAGCTTAGTAAAGCAGGAATTTTTTCTGGTGTACAGTTGACGCCTTTATTGCCATTTATAAATGATAATGCCGAAAATGTCAGACGTATTGTAAAAATGGCCGCAGATAGTGGCGCAAAATTTGTTTTTCCCTCATTCTTAGTTACGCTAAGGGATAATCAACGAAAACATTATTATAAAGCACTGGATAATATATTTCCAGGTCTAAAAGATAAATACATGAAAAGATATGGAAATCGTTATCTATGCGCTCCTTCAAATCTGAAAAAACTTAATGATGTGCTTGCAAAAGAGTGCGTTAAACATAATTTGTTATATAAAATGAATGATATTATCAAAGCTTATAAAAAGCCTTATAATTTAGATATTTTAGAAATTGCCAAGATGCTAAAAAATTAAAGAAAAAGCTTTAGCTATCATCTATACTAAAGGAGATATTTCATGAATAAAAAAAGAATTATAGAACTACAGCGCCTTTTTTCAGAAGAATTATTTGAATCAGTAATACCTTTTTGGACAAAGCATTCTTTAGATCATGAATTTGGTGGTTATTATTCTTGTCTTGAGCGCGATGGCACTGTCTTTGATACAGATAAGTTTGCATGGATGCAAGGACGTGAAATCTGGATGTTTTCTAAGCTTTGTTCGGAGTATGGCGTAAAACCAGAGTGGCTTGAGGCAGCTAAACACGGCGTAGAATTTATGAAAGAATACGGGATCAATGAAAATGGAGATACCTATTTCTCGTTAGACCGTAAAGGTAATCCTTTAATGCAGCCTTACAATATTTATTCTGATTGTTTCTTGTGTACAGCGTATGCAGAATATTCCAGAGTCTCTGGCGATAAATGGGCCAAGGAAGAAGCGCTAAGGTTATACCAAAGAATTCAAGAAAGACAAACTTTACCTAAAGGAACGTGGACCAAACAAGTTCCTGGGGCTAGAGTTTTTTCGGCGATGTCCTTTCCGATGATTCAGATGACAATGGCAAGGGAATTAAAAGGTTATTTGCCAGATGAAATAGTTGAGCCAGTTATTCAGTCTACATTAGATGCTTTTTGGTCAAAACATGTAGATTGGGAGAAAAAAAGAGTTTTTGAACGTGTTTTACCTGAGGGAGGACATAACTTTGATGTTATGGAAGGAAGGTTGTTAAATCCAGGACACGCTTTAGAAATTTTATGGCTAATTATGGATGTAGCTGCTAGTCGAAGTGATAAGAAAATGATTGATGATTGTGCAGAAGTGATGTTATGGAGCATTGAAAGTGGTTGGGATAATAAATATGGAGGCATATATTATTATCAAGATTATTTAGGTTATCCAACCGAAAAGTTGGAGTCGACTATGAAATTATGGTGGGTTCATGCTGAAGCGATTGTCGCAATGTTATTGGCTTATAAATTAACGGGTAGAAAAGAGTTTTCTGACTGGTTTGAAAAAATTACGGAATATAGCTTTAAACATTTTTCTGATAAAAATAATGGCGGAGAATGGTTTGGCTATCTTGATAGACAAGGCGAACCTGTTTTCACCCTTAAAGGCGGGAAATGGAAAGGTTTCTTTCATTTGCCAAGGACTTTAATGTTATGCGAGCAGTGGCTTTCAGATATGATAAAGGACAAAGTATGATAATAAAAAAAGCAGCCTATAACCTTTTTCCTGATGAAAAGAAGAATATTTTATATGTAGTTGGTGGAAAAGTTTATGCTATATGTTTGAAAACAGGAAAAGAGCTATTTTCTTTTTCTAGTGTTTCTAACCCTAATCAAATACTCTGGAGCGAAGATAGAAAGCTTCTAGTTGTTAAAAGTACAGTTGGTCAATTTGCTATCTATAATTACGGAGATTTTACTAATATTTTGCATAAATTTAAATTACCGAAAGTTATTAATACTGATTCAGACTTTGTTCTTTATAAAAATAAATTATATGGTATCGCAACCTCAACGCAAGGACTTAAATTAATGATTATTAATCTGGAAAATATGGAGATCAAACAATATCTCGCAACTGATTTTCAAATTAACATCAAAGATAAACTGAAGGGCTATATTCCGTATAACTTTGAGGGCATCTATAATGAAAGCATGATTTTAAGCAGTGGCTCGGATTTCGCTAAATTATTTTCTGGTGAAAAAGTAAAAAATGGCGATTTGCCTGCGCATTTATTTCTTGCGCAAATTGACGAGAATGATAAATTTGTTATTAAAAATGTCATTGAACAAATTGATTTTGAGATTTTTCCTAAAACGAATAATGTTTATAGATTATACAAAGATGGAAGTTATGAACATTATTACAAGTCAGAAAAATTTGATTTTACCGCTACTTACAACTATTTAGAAATAATTCCAAAAGAAGCAGGTATTTTGACTGAGAAAAAAGAGAATGATTTGCCAATAGATTCGGAAAGCTATATTCGTGAAAATGGTATAAGTAAACAAGTTCTTGAAACTTATGGCGATGAAGAAATTTTACATGGCGGCTTTTTCTGGGCGTTAGACAGACTAGAAGAAAAACAAGATGATGAGAACATAAAAGCATTTTTAAATTATAATAGTGCAGGTAATGGTTTGCCAATTGATCAATATTTGCTTTTTGTTATTGGTTTGTTTCAGATGGAATATTTAAATGGTGGTTACAGTCAGTATTTTCAAAACAAAGGTAATACAGTAATGATTGACTCTTTGTTATATGCTCTGAAAACAATTGGCGCTTTAGAAACATTTGCTTACGTAGAAAAGTGCGATAAATTAGAGGCAGAAGGAAAATTTGAAGAAATTGATGAAATAAGTTGCGAACTAACAGAAGATTATATTGGTAAAACAATAGAATATTTAAGAAAATTAATTAAATAAAAGGAGAATATCTATGGAAAAAGCAGTATGGTTTATTTCTTATAAATTAGTAGAGGGTGCTTCGGTAGCGGACTTTTTATTTGCTTCAGAAAAAACGCAAAAGGAAGTTTTAGCAAAGAAAAAAGGCTTTATCTCTTGGCAAATATTAAATGATGGTGATACTTGGGTTGATTTAGTAACTTGGGAAACGATGAAAGATGCGGTTAATGCGGAGAGTAACGATGAGATGGATCCGGTGGCTATGGAATTTTATGCTTTCATTGAACCAAGTTCACTAAAAATGCAAGCATATTCCATTAAAAGAAATTAACTTATTCGCCTTCCTCTTTATTAAAGAGGTTTTAAGATTACAGGGGGAATCAAATGTATTATCCTAAGCAGATGCAATATCTTTTAGATCAAACACTTTTGCAATATGTTTCTTATACAGAAGAAATTATAGAATCGCTTCAGGATTTTGTTTTATGCTTTTGGGAAATGAAACCGAAAACTTTAGAAGTTATGAATATCAGAGATGTTATTGTAACAGATGGCTGTATTGATTTAGTTATGAACTATAAGGAAAAATTAGTTGGTTTTACAGGCATGAGCAAAACGGATTTTGACTTTGTGATTAATGCTCCGGCTGAATATTATGGCATAAGATTAAAACCTGGAGCTTTTGAACAATTAATTGGTAAACCTGCGACAGAAGCTATGGATAGTTTTATTCCATTGGAAAAGCTAAAGTCTGATTTTGATTCAATAAAATTTTTTTCACTAAGTTTTGTTGAATGTAAGGAATATTTAAAAGATTATATACAAAAACTAATTTATGGGAAAACACCGAATAAATTTGTTGGTTTGTTTGATGAATTAAGTAATAAGCTACCTTTAACAACAAAAGAACTTTATGATTTACTTAATTATAGTCCAAGACAATGCCAACGCTTATTTATGCAGCATTTTGGCCTTTCGCCGAAATTAGTTATTTCTATTATTCGTTTCCAACAATGTCTTGATATATTAATATCAGAAAAGTCCAAAGAGATTTTGGAAATAACAAACTATTACGATCAAGCGCACTTTATTAATGATTTTAAGAAGAATATGGGGCTTACTCCTTTTGAATACATGAAAAAAATTAATGGGTGACGCATTTTTACAATCTTATTATTTTATTTTAAAGTAAAATAATAATGCAAAAACAAAGAAATTTGAAAGGTGTTAAAAAAATGAGTAAAGAAATTATTCAAAAGGCCGCAGATATTATTAATTCAAAAACAAATTATATTGGTGGCGGAATGGAAGGATATGCGGCTTTAAGCCTTATCGATGAAAATGGCTACCCGACAACTTCCACTTTAACTATTGCTAGAGCAGATGGCATAAATTGGCTAACATTTTGTACTTCGGTTAGCCGAGATTCAGTTAAAAGAATAAATAAATGTAATCGGGCGAGTATTTGTCTGAATTCTAGTGAATACAATATTACTCTTGTTGGGACTATTGAAGTTTTAACTGATATTAAAACAAAGAAAGAAAACTGGATGCCAATAATGGATAATGGCGATCATTGGACAGGACCGGAAGATCCAGAATTTTGTGTTTTGCGTTTTACGACAGAACGGTATAATCTTTTTGTTGGTTACGAAGAAGTTAAAGGTTTTTTAAAAGCACAAGAAACAAAAATTTAATTTGCGTCGATGTTTACCTTTGAAGATGAATGTAAACAAGCAATCGAACTCTATAAGAAAGCTTTTAATGCAAAGGTAAAAGTGGAAATTTCTTTGAGCAAAATCCTTGCATATGCTTGATGAAAATAGAAATTCTTAGTATCATGAGAAAAAAGCCGAAGAAAAGGTAATTTAACCAAATCTACGGCTTTTTAAATTTAAAATTTTAATTTTGATTGTTTGCTTCGTTTGCTTTTTCTGATAATAACTTATCAGCTACTTCAATACGTTGTTTATTAACCGCAAAACCTAAAACTAATAAAACGGCTCCTAATATAATTGATCCAACTTCAATAGCAACCCATAAAGTAGAATCCCAAGCATCGCCCATAGTAATAAATATAACACCAATTATCCCTAAAGAAAGAGCTGTTGCGCCTAAAAATAATAAGGCTGCCGGCGGTTGAAGATTATTATGATTACCTGCCTCTGCTAATTCATTATATTTTTTAGCATCAATTGTGAAGTCTCCATAAAGTGCTAATCCTAATCCTATTGTTGCAATTATAATAGCTACGATTACTAATGCTTCACCAAGGTCTGCATCAGCTGTAAACCAAGCCATTAATAATCCAAGCGCGAACATTGTTTGGCCAATAATAGAGATAATACTTGATCTCATTCTTTTTTTATTCATTATAATTTCTCCTATGTCAAATTAATAATATTATAGCATTTATTTATTATTTTATCCAGCTAATTTAGTTTTTCCGCTAAAAAAATACAAAATGCAATTTCATTATGATTGAACTTTCGTTTGTATTGTTGCTAAGCCATTTTCATTTATCAGAGAGCTGAATTGACTAATTTTAACTGTTAAATTTTGTAAAACATTTTCATTTTTAACTTTATTTTCGACTTTATCATAATATATCATTGATTAAATTTAAATATTAAATAATATGTAAATAATTTTCATGTATTTTTTCTTGCAAATAATTTCAAAATATGATATAATCTTTCGATTTGACTTGCTGTGTATGCTTCACTTGGAATATATATAAATCTTAGGAGGATAACCATGCTATATTTGTTAGATAAAAAAAATAATGATAAAGAGGCAGAGCTTGAGATGAAAGAAGCATCTTTGGCTATGAGCAAGGATATCCAATTTCTTGAAGGTATCTTAGGTGATACGATTTGTGAAGTTGATGGGCAAAAGACTTTTGATTTAATCCAGTCACTTCGAAAACATTTCGTTGATTTTTATAAAGACCGAAATCATGCGACAATGAGAAAGATGCTACAAAGACTTTCTGATGGTGATATTTATAAAGCAAGCAGTGCGGCTGTCTGCTTATCAATTATCGCTAATATTGTTGAAGACCATCATCACATGCAAAGTTGGCGCTCTCGGCAGATTGCGGGCTCAACAACTATTGAAGGAAATTTAGATGCAGGATTAGAATTCGCTAAAAACAGCGGACTTTCAAATGATAAGTTAAAAGATTTTTTTACTAAGGCTTATATTGCGCCTGTTTTGACTGCGCATCCAACTGAAGTTCAAAGACGTACAATCTTAGCGATTAGAACTGCTATAACAGATTTACTTATTAAGCGTGATAAAGTAGAAGGTGCGACAAAAGAAGAATTTAAAGAAATTGAATTAGAATTACGCAGGCAAATTCTTACTTTATGGAAAACACGCGTTTTACGAGTTTCAAAACCTTCTGTACTTGATGAGGTTGAAAGCTTACTATATTATTTTGATAAAACATTTTTTGAAGCAGTTCCGAAAATTTATGACGCAGTGGAAAAATCTATTGGTCAGATAGAAGAAACACCGGCCTTTTTACAAATCGCAAGTTGGGTCGGTGGTGACAGAGATGGAAATCCTTTTGTTGATGGGACAGTTTTATCTGAGGCACTTTCCCGTCATGCAGAAAGAGCCATCAGTTTTTATATTGCGGAAATAGGTAAACTACATGATGATCTTGCGCTTACGGAATTAAAGTTGCGCGATAAGGTAACACCAAAACTTCAAACGTTGATTGATGAGTCACCAGATGAATCAGTTCGTCATGGTGATGAGCCGTATCGTCTGGCAGTTGCGACTATTCAAGCAAAATTAGCTTCCACTTATGAAAAATTCCTTGGTGATAAGCCTTCAATTGCGATGCCTTATTACGTTCGTGATGCCAAAGTATTGCCATATTCACTATTAGAGGATTTTGTCGCTGACCTTAAGGCCTTAGAAGAATCACTTTTAAATCAAGGCTTAAAATTATTGACAACAGGAAGACTTAAAAAATTAATACAGGCAGTTAGAGTATTTGGTTGGACGCTCGCGCCTCTTGATATCAGACAAAATTCAATAGTGCATGGAAATGTAGTAGCTGAACTTCTGGAGTTTGTTAATCCAAGTACAAACTATTTAAAGTTAAGTGAAGAAGAAAGAATCAATTTATTATTAAAAGAACTTTCGACTTCGCGTCCTTTGGTTTCCCAACATGCTGAATATAGTCCGGAAACTATGAAAGAACTGGCCATTTTTAATGCGGCTAAAAAAGCACAGGTACGTTATGGGATAAATTGTATTCGTACTGCAATTATTTCGATGACACACGGACTCTCAGATATCTTAGAATTAGCTTTATTATTAAAAGAAGCTGGCATTGTTCGTTTAGAAGAATCAGTGACAGATATAAATATTGTTCCGTTATTTGAAACTATAGAAGATTTAAGAACGGCAAAAGGCATTATGGATAAATTATTATCAATCCCATTTTATCGTCAATTGCTTAAAAGTCGTAACGATGTTCAGGAAGTTATGGTAGGTTATTCAGATAGTAATAAAGACGGCGGTTATGTAACTTCCCGATTTGAACTATATAAAGCTGAAGCAGAGCTTGTCGAGGTATTTGCTAAACATGGAGTAAGTTTAAGAATATTCCATGGTTGTGGTGGTTCAGTTGGGCGTGGAGGCGGACCGAGCTATCAGGCAATTCTTGCTCAGCCGAAGGATGCCGTTCAGGGTCAAATCAGATTGACAGAACAAGGTGAAGTTATTGCGGCTAAATACAGCAATCCTGAAGTTGGAAGAAGGCATCTGGAAGTATTTGTCGCTGCGACGCTTGCGGCGGAAGTAGGGCCTTTAAAGTCAGATTTTTGTGACAAAGATTTTATTAAAGATTTTGGCGAGCTTTCAGAATTTGCTTTTAAAGCTTATAGAAATCTTGTATATGAAACAAAAGGCTTTGAAGATTATTTTTGGCAATCAACAGTAATTGCGGAAATTGCTTCATTAAATATCGGCTCACGACCGACTTCAAGAGCAAAAAGTAGAAAGATTGAGGATTTAAGGGCGATACCGTGGGTATTTTCCTGGTCACAGTGCCGGGTAATGTTGCCTGGATGGTATGGATTTGGAACGGCTGTTGATCAATTCTTGGAAAAACATGGTAAAAAGAAGGGCTTGGATTTATTAAAATCCATGTTTGAAACTTGGCCTGTTTTTACTACGATGCTTAATAATATGGAAATGGTATTAACAAAAGCAGATATGGGGATTGCGGCACATTATGCCGAATTAGTTGAAGATAAAAAAATCCGTGACGCCATTTTTCCGCGCATTGTTGCGGAATATGAGCGCGCAAGTAAACATTTGCTTTTGATTACTGGCCAGAAAAACTTATTAGATAATAATCCAGCATTACGACAAGTAATCGCTAGTCGACTGCCTTCTTTAGATCCTTTGAATCATGTTCAGGTGGAAATGCTTAGGCGTCATCGTAACGCCTTACTTGGAGAAGAGAATGAGCGCATCAAAAGAGGTGTGCAAATATCAATAAACGCAATAACTTCAGTTTTACGCAATAGCGGTTAGGAGACCGAATAAATGTATTATTTTTTATTAGTCCCAATGATAATGGGATTTGCGACAGAGAGTTTGTTATGGAAGCGGAATAAATTAAAGCCGCTAGCCTCTCTAATTGGAAATGCAACATGGCGATTTGTATTTGTATTTTCAGTTTTTATGGTTTTCTTTGCGATTAACGGAACGGAAGTTTTTGATAATCTAACTTTGGAAGTACTAGGCTTTACCTTATTGTTACATGTTTTTGGGGTTTCAGCTGTTATGTTGATGGTTAAGATCATGCAAAACATGTGTGTGTCTATTGTCGAGCCACTATCTTTGTTTAGAATAATTCCTTTAACAATTCTTTCCTGGTTAATATTCGGCGGTAATTTATCGCCTTGGGAATTTGTCTTAGTAGCGCTAATATTTGTTTTCTGTGCCTCGCTTGGTTTTTTTCAAAGAAGACACGAAAGCAATTTGAAAAAGGCTTGTTGCACGCCAGCACTTGACGGCAGCATTGAAAAAGTAGATGGACCTGTTGGTGATTTTAATAAAGGCTTAATATATATGGCGCTTTGGACTTTATGTGCTGTAACAATGGATTTGATTATTAATCATATGTCGCATACGGGTGTTCATCCGATAACTTTCTCAGCACTTAGAGCAATAACCTTTCTTGGAGTGGCTTTCTTAGTCTTTATGATTTTTAAAAGAGGTAATCGTAAAGAAACACTTGTTAAAGCTGTAAAAAATAAGATCATGATTATGATTGGGGCTATATTTGCTCTTCATAGTATTTTGTTTATAACTCTTTTATTAAATGTCGATAACGTGGGAATCTTAGCCGCAATCGGGGTTACATCAGTTCCATTAGTTGTTTTATGTGGCACTTTATTGATGAAAGAAAGAATTAAGTGGTATTCTTATATCTTTATTGGATTGATTGTTGCCTGTGTAATAATATTGACGATTTATCAAATTTAAAAATATAAAAGTAAATTAAGTATATTAAAACGAGAATACGTGATTGAAAATTCTCGTTTTTTATTGTATTTTGAAAGCCAATAAAGTACAGATACTGAAATAAAAATAATCGATTTTTAAAAAAATCTCATCGGACAAATATCACGAATTACTAGTTAAAGCATATACTAACTACGAAAATGAAAGGAATTAGTATATGATTAACGAAAATATTTATGTGACACAGTCACTGGAGCTGAATTTATTTTTTGCCAGAATAATGAAGGAGCACGCATTTCTGATTCTTTGTGGGTTTACGGCTAATGACAAAAACTATCGGAAAACTGCCGAAAAATATAATGAGATATTTGAAAACATTCTTTTAAACGCACTAACTCTTGGTAATGGAATTATTAGCTCTGATGTTGTTTCTTCGGGAGAACTTATTAGCGATTTTACTTTAGCAATCGAAGAAAAAACGGAAAAATTATTAGGATTAAAGATTAATAAAGAATGCACTCAAAGGGCAGCTCAACTAAAGCCCGGAAATAATCCAAATATTACTCCGGATTTCGTAAAAAGAGTAAAGCAATTAAATGCTCATGCTCTTAAATATCTAAATGAATTTATTAGCTATAAAGCTCAGATTTTACAAGATATGCTTGTTTGTAGCTTATTCACCTTAAATTATCCGATTTTAATCGAACATATGATTAGGGAAGCTAAACAGTATCAGCTACAACTTACTGATTTAGAGAATGGTCACAATATCAATGTTTGCCCTAAAGAAACAGAATTTTTCTGGGATGTTATTATGACTGAGCATGCTTGCATGATTGAAGGATTGCTTGATCCAGCAGAAAAAGAATTAATCAAAACAGCTCATCTTTTTGCGGAGCGTTTCAAATCTTTAGTTAAAGAAGCTGGTGATAATTTTAAAGGTCATACTGAACTACTGGAATTTACTGAAAAGAACATCTCTACAGTTATTGATTTTAAAGACTTTAAGACGGCCGCAACTAAAGGCATTAATGAATGTAATATTCGCTCTATTATTATTCCATTAGTTTCTGATCACTTTTTGCGGGAATTAAATCACTACTTAAGGATTCTTAAACGTTTTTAAAAATAAAATATTCTTCTTTTTTGCGGGTTTCTAGTGTATAATCTTTACTAAGGAGAATAAAAAATGAAAAAACTTATTGGGTTAATCTTATTTTTATTTTTAGTTGGTTGTAGTCAAACAACGAAATCAATTGAAGAAATCAATCAAAGAATTGATGAAGCGCAGGCGGTTGTTACTGAAATAATTGGCAGACAAGTTACTGAAAACCTTAATTTTATAAATGAATATAATGGCGTTTCAATTACGTATGATTCAGACAATGAATTAGCGTTAAGTAATACAGGGCAAGTATTCAGGCAAGCATCTAATAGCGTAGTTATTCTTAGAGTTAATTTTGAGTTTATGGAAACTCAAAGAGAAGTATTTTTTCCTGTAACTGTTTTAAGATTATCGAATGCTACTTTATTAGCTAATGCCATAGAAGCTCTAAAGTTAGATTTTACAATGATTTCCGGAAATATTAATTTACCAGAAAGAATCCAGAATATAAGTATTAATTGGCAATCAAGTAATGCTTCGGTTCTTTATATTCGCAATAATAATCAAGGCTTATTTTCGGTCCCAAGATATCAAACGGAAATTACTTTAACCGCAATCCTAAGATTAGGAAGTTATGAAGAAAGAAAAGATTTTGTTTTACAAACCAATCATGATCAAGAAGGAATTTATCGATTAAATTCCACCTTGTTGATAGATGATTTTACTAATAACGGTACTTTTAATAATACAGAACTTAATGAGGGAGTTATTACTTTAAAGGCTAACCACTTAGAAGGTTATTATGAATCTATGGTTTTTCATACGCAACCTTTTTCACAACTTATCGGTACCTGGAATGCAAATACTAATACGGGTTCAACGGTAGAATTACAAGTCAGAGTTTATGTGAATGGTATTTGGAGTCGTTATTTCAGTTATGGCGAATTTGCATTACATAGGAATAATGCCTCTGTTTCCGGAAGCGATTCAATTGCCAGAATGAACATTGATACTTTAGAAGTATTAAACGGTCATACGGCATTAGCTTTTCAATATCGTGTCATTTTAAGAAATAGTCCAGGCAATCAATCGGCTGAGTTAAGAGGCGTGATGATTTCTTTGGAAAGCGTCTTTGTTAGTTTTCCTGTGAGTGGGGAAATTCCTCCAGCTGCACTCTTTCATGGAGTTCCAAAGCTTGGGCAAAGAGCTGTTCCTGTTATTGGACACCGGATTTGCAGTCCGGTATCAGTTACTATGTTATTAAATTATCATGGTTTTGATTTTTCGGAGTTTGATGAAGAATTTCAACAGCGTTATATCTCTAATTTAGTTTTCGATCATGGACCAAATATTTTCGGGAACTGGGTTTTTAATATGGCAGTTGCGGGAGAGTTTGTTAATCGGGCATTTGTCAGTTTTGTTCAGACATTTGAAGAACTACAGGACATTTTAACTAGAGGACCAGTCAGCGTAAGTGTTAGAGGAAATATTGGTGGTATTTATACGACTACCGGTCATTTATTAGTCGTTACTGGTTATGAAGTAAGAAATGGTGTAATGCATGTTTTAATTAATGATCCAAATATCGCAAATGATAATGCACCAGGCCATTATGTTGAATTTGCGATTACTTTAAATAATTTCATGACCGTTTGGCGGAGAATTGTTTATATAATTGAAGATTAATTTAGGGCTTAAGGCCCTTTTTTCCTGGAAATAATCTGTCAGCTATAACTGTACGTTCGCTTCATTTGCAAATTTTATAAGTTATAACTGACAAAAATAGAAAATAATCGTTGTTTATAAGCTGTAAATGTGGTAAAATATAATTCATTGAGGTGATTTAAAATGATAAAGAGAGAAGCCTATTTAAGTCGTATTCGACCATTTATTGGAAAAGATCTCATTAAAGTTTTAACTGGAATCCGTCGTAGTGGTAAATCAGTTATGCTAGAACTTATACAAAATGAACTCTTAGCAAAAGGAATTAAAAGTTCACAATTTGTTAAATTTAATTTTGAAGATTTAAATAATTCACATCTTTGTACTGCTAAAGCACTTCATCAGGAAATTGGAAAAAAAATGAAAGCAATTCAAGGAAAGACTTATTTGTTCTTTGATGAAATTCAAGAAGTGACAGACTGGGAAAAGTGTATAAATTCATTTCGAGTAGAATTTGATTGTGATATTTATATTACTGGCTCTAACGCAAAATTATTATCTGGAGAACTTGCGACATATCTTGCGGGCAGATATGTTGAATTTGTAGTTTATCCATTTTCTTTTGCGGAGTTTTCAGAAATATATTCTATTTGTTTTCCCAAACTGCAAACAGCGGAAATATTTAAGAAATATCTGATTCTTGGTGGAATGCCATATTTAAACCATCTTGGATATTTAGAAAATCCATCACAAACATATTTGCAGGATTTGTTTAATTCTGTTGTGCTCAAAGATATTGTTAAGCGCAATAAAGTTCGCGATATTGATCTATTAGAGCGTATAATTGCTTATGTATCTTCTAATATTGGAACAATTTTTTCTGCCACTTCAATATCTAAGTACTTCAAAAGTGAAAATCGTGTAGTCGCATCAGAAACAATCATAAATTACCTTAGTTATTGTATTGATGCATTTCTATTTTATAAAACACCTAGACAGGATTTACAGGGTAAAAAGTTACTTACGATCAATGAAAAATATTACTTAGTTGATCATGGTATTCGTGAAGCAGTTTATGGAGGCAATGCTAAAAATATTAATTTAACTTTGGAAAATATTGTTTTTATGGAAGCCTTAAGAAGAGGATATAAAATTACAGTAGGCAAAGCTGGATTTAAAGAAATTGATTTTATTTGCGAAAAAGCAAATAATAAACTTTATATTCAAGTTTCTTATCTCTTGATGTCAGAAGAAACTTTAAACCGTGAATTTAGTGTTTTTGATTCGATTCAAGATAATTATCCTAAATATGTTGTCTCTATGGATGATTTTGATATGAGTCGCAATGGCATTAAACATAGGAATATTAGAGACTTTTTGCTTTCTCTTGATTGGAATTAAAGATTATGCTTAAAAAATATGGAATTATTATGCCGATATTTTCTTTACCATCAGAATTTGGCATTGGCACTTTAGGCGAAAATGCTTTTGCTTTTGTAGATTTTTTAGAAGCCGCTGGACAAAATTACTGGCAAGTTCTGCCAATAGAACCGACTGCTTATGGGGATTCGCCATATCAATCACCAGCTTCTTTTGCGGGAAATCCTTATTTTATTGACTTTAAACTATTAGTTAAAGATGGACTTCTTGACTGTATAGATATAGCTGAAATAAAGTTTCCGGAAGATAGTCTAATTAATTATGAATATCTCTTTAATTTTAATATTAAGCTATTAAAAAAAACTTACCAAAGAAAGCATCTTTTCGAAAGAGAATTTCAGAATTTTAAAATTGATAATGAACTTTGGCTTAATGATTATGCGCTTTACGTGAGTATTAAGGAAAATCAAGAACAGAAGCCATTTTTCCAATGGCCTGATGCATTAAAATTTAAAATGAAAAGCGCAATTATTAATTTTTTAGAAACAAATTATGAGTTAGTGGAAAGTCATAAATTTATCCAATTTATTTTCTTTAAACAATGGTCTAATCTGAAAAATTATGCCAATAGTAAAGGCATTAAAATTATTGGTGATCTTCCAATTTATGTTGCGCATGATAGCGCCGACCTTTGGTCAAATAAAGAACTATTTCAACTAGACAAAAATTTAATGCCTACAAATGTTGCGGGCTGTCCACCAGATGATTTTAGCTATTTAGGACAATTATGGGGTAATCCTCTTTATGAATGGAAGATACACAAAGAAACAGGCTATAATTGGTGGATCAACCGGTTAAAGAAAAAGAGTAACTATTATGATGAATTAAGGATTGATCATTTTAGAGGATTTTCTTCCTATTATTCGATTCCTATTAATAGTGAAAATGCTATAAATGGTAAATGGAAAAAAGGACCTGGATTTGCTTTATTTAAACATATAAATTTAGCTATGTCTGATTTTCCGATTATTGCGGAAGATTTAGGATTAATTGATGCAAAGGTACGCACTTTGTTAAAGAAAACTAAGTATCCAGGCATGAAAGTCTTACAGTTTGGTTTATTAGATAATAAAAGTGAGCATAATCCAGAAAACATCTTTGGAAATTATATTGTTTATCCGGGAACCCATGATAATGATACGCTTTATGGCTGGTATCAGAAACTTGACAAGGAACAAAAAGAATATTTACGATTAAATTATGGCAATAATGAAGAAGTTTTAAATTATCAATTGATTAAGCGGGCTTATTTATGTGATGTTAAGGCAGTTATTGTTATGATGCAGGATTTTTTAATTCTTGATAGTCAAGCAAGACTTAATATGCCCGCAACAAAAGCTAGTAATTGGCAATTTAGATTTGCTAAAAAACAGCTTTCCTTAGTTTTGGCTGAAAAAATTAAAGCACTTCAGCCAAAATAAATCATAAGTGCACATCTCTTTTTATTTTGTATATCATAATAGAGAGAGGATGATTGCATGCTAAACAAGCAATTAATGGAACTACTTAAAGTTGATTCTAATATAGTTTTAATTGATGTTAGGGATAAAAGCTCTTATGCTAGCGGGCACTTAAAAAATAGTATCAATTTGCCTTTAGAAACTTTAGTTTTAAACATCAATAAGATAATCCCAAATAAATTAACACGTGTTTTTGTTTATTGTGACATGGGAAATAAAAGTAGAAACGCCGAATATATTTTAAGGCAACAAGGATATTTAAATACCTATAATCTTGGGGGCGTAAGAGGTTATAAAGATTTAGTAAAATAGTAGAGGTAACTAATGATAACAGGAATAATATGCGCAATGATAAGCGAGCTAAAAGGACTTACAGATCAACAAAAAATTATTAAAGAAGAAGTTATTGCCGGAAGGACATTTTATCATCTGGAAATAAATGAAACACAAGTCGTTTGTGTTGTTTCGGGAATTGGTAAAGTTAATGCGACCATTACGGCTACTATCTTAATTGAAAGATATGCGCCTGAAAGAATTATTTCTATTGGTGTTGCGGGGGGAACAGAGAAAACAAAGAAGGGTGACTTAGTAATTGGCATCAGGCTTTGTTATCATGATTTTGATTTAAGGCATTTTAATCATACCTTCGGCTCAGTTCCAGGTCGGACACTTTACTTTGAAAGTGATGAAAGTATGATAGTGCAAGCTAGAAATGCAGCGAAAAAAATGAAAATCAATTTTTTAGAAGGCCTGATAACTAGTGGAGACGCCTTTATCAACAGCTATGAACAAATCAAACTGGCAAGAGAAAACTTTGAGCCAATTTTTGCGGTAGAAATGGAAAGCACCGCAATTGCTCAAGCTTGTATTGATTATCAGATTCCCTTTCTAGCATTAAGGTTTGTTTCGGATATTATTGAAGAAGCAAATCAAGAAAAAAACTATAGTGATTTTGAAAAGAAGTGTAATGTAATAATTAAGAATTTATTGTGGCAAATGATTTGAATGTAACGCATCTCATCGGAGGTGCTTTTTTTCTGTAAAAAAGAAGTTTTATAGTATCTTTAAGTATAACGAACCAAAGAAAATATAAAACTAATAAGTGGAGGAAAGAAAATGAAAAAAACGAGTCAGAAATTTTTCAAATGTAATATCTGCGGTAATTTTACTGGTCTAATTTATAATTCCGGGCCAAACATGGTTTGTTGCGGAAAACCAATGGAAGAACAAATCGCAAACAACATTGGAGAAGCTAAATTGCATTTGCCGGTAATAACAAGAAGTGGTGATAAAATAACGATTAAAATCGGAGATGAAGCACATCCGATGGTAGAAGATCATCACTTGAAATTTATTTATCTGGAAACAGCTAATGGTGGGCAGAGGAAGTGTCTTGAGATTGGTAGTGAGTCTATGGCTGAGTTTATGCTTGTTGATGACAGACCGTTAGTTTGCTATACTTACTGTAATTTGCATGGATTATGGAAAAAAGAATTCTAAATATTTCTAAGGAAGGCATATTGATTAATTTCAACATGCTTTTTATTTTTTTTATGATAAAATATTTATAACCAAAAGGGAATGTCTTACAAGAAAGGTAGAATAAAATGTATAAAATTTATCTAACGGCTTTAGCCTTACTGGGAGCTATTTTTATCTTTTTTGCGGTTTATTTTAATAATTTAAATAGAGAATTTAGAATTTATGGTATGGAAACAGAAGCTGTAATCACAAGAATTGAAACTTTAGGGTCTGATGATAATATCAATCAAGTAGTGCATATTGAATATGAAATTAATGGTTATATTTATCAAAATACTTTAGGAGTGTATTCAAGTAGCATGTATGTTGGTCAGATTCTATTAATAAGAGTTATGCCAGATAATCATTTGCGAATTCACTATGCTCGTTTTGAGAATGTATTGCCAGCTGTTTTTATTTTCTTTGGAGTTTTTTTTATTGGCGGAGCAGTTTTACAAATAATATTAAGAGGAATAGCTAATAACAATAGAAGAAAGAGGTTTAGTGATAAACATGGAAAAAAATAAAATTATTGCCTTAAGAATGGAGCGTCAATTCCTAAATAATCCAGCGAATGAAAAGGAATATCTAGAACTTTACCGAGACCTGCAGCCAGGTTTGAACGTTTATTGGAATGGCTTTGGTGAGCCACCTACTTTAACTTATCGAAGTGATTTTAACGATTTAAACTTCAATAAAAAAAGACAAAAAGATCGCTTATTGTTAAAAGGGCGCTTTGTTGGAGGGAATATTGGCTGGATAGTTAAAGAAGACTTAGAATTATTTGCAGGATTGTTTTGTAAACCGTTAGATAAACCTATAGACCTTCACTATCAGATACTTGGGCTGATTCAACGTCAAGGTCCAATAACTATCCAGCAAATCAAAGAAGAAACGGGATTACTTGTAAAACAAATAACACCTGTTTTACATAGACTTCAGGAAGCTTTCTTAATTTTTGAAGATCAATATGACGGTGAATGGGATCGAGGTTGGTATCAATTTTCAGAAATGTTCCCAAAAGTAAATATCAAAAAATATTCGCGCTTAGAAGCTTTAAAGATTATAATTCCAAGATTTGCTTATCGCTATGTTAGTTTTAATATCGATAATTTAAAGAATTATTATAAGCTTCCAGCTAAAGATCTTAAAGAGGCAGTTGAAGACTTAGAAAATAATAATATTTTAATTAAGTATGAAAATAATTGGTTATTAAAATCAGATATGGAAATTTTAAATAATTATTCGAATTTACTTAAGAAATCTGTTTATACGATGCATCGTAATGATTTTTTAGTAAGGACGATTGATGTTGAGTTAAAAAAACAATTTGTGCATGATTATCCAGATAGCTTATTCTATTTATTAATTGATGGGGAATTTAAAGGAGCTGTATTTGGTAAGTTTCGTTTTACACCACCTGATTTAGAAGATGTTATTTTAACAATTCCTAAAGATGAAGCAACTAAACGAAAAGAGGAGATTTTTAAAGCTATTTCATTTCTGGCTGGAGAAGATAATCCAATTAAACGTTTTAATGGTGAAGAAATATAAGGTTGAAGTTTTACGAGTGATTATAATGTTAATCGCCAATTATAGCAAAAAATACATTATTTTGGCGCCAGTTATATACATTGAATATAAGCCAAAACAGTACATTGGAATGTTGACAATTGAATACATTAGTAATATAATATATAAGAGGCGATTTATAGATGAACAATCAAAATAATTATTTAAGAAGACTAATTGAACATACTATTGAAGAGTCTATGAAGACGAATGGATGTGTTGTTTTAGAGGGAGCAAAATGGTGTGGAAAATCAACGACGGCAGAGCAATTTGCAAAAACTATAGTTAAATTGCAAAAACCAGCAACTTTTAGACAGTACAAATTGCTTTCAGATCTTGGTGATCCGGAATTACTTAAAGGAGAAAAGCCAATTCTTTTTGATGAATGGCAAAAACTACCAGATCTTTGGGATTACATTAGAGCAGATATTGATGAAATGCGCTATAAAGGCGCATTTATCTTAACAGGTTCAGCTAAGCCAATCGAAGATAAGAACAGGCATAGTGGAATAGGTAGAATTAAAAAGATAACAATGCGAACCATGAGCCTTTGGGAAAGCGGAGAAAGTAGTGGCTCGGTTTCATTACAAGAATTATTTAAGGGCAATCATCAAATTTCAGGCAGACAAAATTACAATTTACGTGATATAGCATATTTAATTTGTCGGGGCGGTTGGCCAGAAGCAGCTGTTCAAAAGGATAAGGAACTTGCTCTAAAATTTGCCAAGGATTACGTTGATGGTTTAGTAACATCTGATTTGACTAGTGTTGATGATATTAAAAGAAATCCAATAAAAGCACGAGCAATATTAAAATCATATGCAAGAAATATTTCAACATCAGCGCCGATAACAACAATTCACAAAGATATTGAGAATAAGATTGTAGCTGATAGCCGAACATTAGATTCGTATTTAAATGCCTTTGCAAAACTTTTTGTCATCGAGGATACCGAAGCATGGGCACCAATCCTTCGCTCTAAGACATCAATCAGAGTGTCTTCAACACGTCATTTTTCTGATCCATCAATTGCGGCGGCAGTATTAGATGCGACAGCCGATGATTTAATGAATGATTTAAACTCTTTAGGACTATTATTTGAAAATTTTGCAATAAGAGACTTGAAAATTTATACGCAAATGCTTGGTGGTCATGTTGCAAATTACCGAGATAAAAGTGGCTTGGAAGCAGATGTTATCGTTCATTTGAATAATGGAAAATGGGGAGCTATTGAAATTAAACTTGGCGGTGAAAAATTAATTAATGAAGGCGCAAAAAATTTACTTGCATTAGCTAAGAAAATTGACGATGAAAAGATGCAATCACCGACATTTCTAATGATACTTACTGCGGTAGGTGAATTCACATATCGTAGAGCCGATGGTGTTCTTGTTGTGCCAATCGGCTGCTTGAAAAATTAATAGAACAAAACATGAGTATCTTGAAAAAAATCAGTAAAATCGCTATCCATTGAACTAATGCTTCTCAAGTCGACGAAAATAAAAAATATTATTAAGACCTGATTCCGATAACTATCGGAATCAGGTATTTTATCTGTTATGAAATTTATTCAGATAACTTTATTGAAAGTCATTTGTTAATAGAAATATTCTTTGTAAGTTATAAATTTTAGAGTAATTGTAATTTTCTTAATTAAACATTTAATGTCAGAAAATGATTATGAGAAATAAATATACACTAAAGTATTCAAAAAAGACTTGATTTCGATTTTATTTGTGATATAATCTAATTATATTCATAATTCTTCTGACTAAATTATAAAAGGAGAGAGAATTATGAAGTTTAAAGTAGTGCTAGTATTATTCATTTTAATTACCATTTTCATATCATCAACAATAATAAAGGCTTCAGAAGAAAGTCAGCTATTAACTGATATTCCGTGTTTTGGGTCAGGTATATGTTTTGAGCCAGAACAACCAGGAGGAGGCAGTTCGCATCCTGGAGAGACAAATTTATTTTCAACCTTTATTTCTTCAACGCGAGTTAATAATGAAACTTTAAAAGCAGTTGAAATTGGTGATTCGATTTATAATACATGGCTTGGAGCGAAAAACTATCCTTTAAAAGTAATGGCTATTTCAACCGCTACTGGACAAATAGCAATAAATCCACAGGCTGCTGATTTATTATTGCATTTTCTTGGCAATTCAGGAAATGCTAAAATAAATTTTCCAGTTAAGAAGATGATTCAAAATAGTAACTCGAATTCTGAACAAGTCAAGAGCTTTGTAAATCATATAAATTCAGTTTTAGAAGCTGCAGAAGTGCTGGCGATGGAGAATAAAACGCGAACTATGTATTTAAAAAAAGAAGCAACAGTTCAACTAAGCAGGAATGATGGCGATAATTGGTATTTAGCTTTAGGAAATTACAGGATAGCGATAAAGGCAGAAATCATTAAAACAGGAAATTATTATAGTGCTGAAATAATTTATGAATTAAGAGATTATTATGATTGGCATTTAAGTTCCGAAATTTCTGTATTCGCAATCGCTTCTCAAGGGCTATTTGAATTACACATGCAAGGGCTTGCTAGAAATTTTCATAATTCTGGACAAGCTAGTCTAACTGCTAGTTGGAATAGTGGTCAAAGATACGGTTTTGGTGCGGATATTAGCTGGCACTAAAAATAAATAGTTTCAGGAGGAAATATGTCAAGAAAAATGCATGCTTTAATTGTTTCATTTATTATTGTACCGCTTATTTGTGGTACACTTTTGTGTGTTTATTCGAGGCCAGTAGAGATAAAATCTATTGATCGAAAGTTAGAAAATATTATGAGTGAAAATTACGAGATAACTTTACCGTATGAATATACATTTGTTAGAGGCATAATTAGAACTGACGGAAACTCCGCTTGCGAATTTCTTTTATTGGTTAATAAATATGAATCTTATTATATGTATTCTAAAAAGTGGCAACTATCAAATAGATCTGACACAGAAAGTGGTATTTATATTAACAGTTTATTCAAAGAAGTAGAAGAAATTAGATTTACTACAGAAATTGAACATCAGAATCGAAAAGCGTATCTTTATTTTTCGGATGCTGATGAAAATGACATGAGATATGTTTTTATTTGCTGGTCATAATTATTTTTTCATTAAAATAAAAAGAAACCAGAAGGCTTCTTTAGAAAATCAAATAAATTTTTTCAAAATTTTAATGTAATAATGAAACAAAAATGTAGCCAACGATTATCCCAATCAATGTAACTACGGCTGGTAATTTACCTTTTCTTAATAACAAAGATTGCGGAATAATTTCGCCGAATACAACATAAAGCATTGCGCCTCCGGCTCCAGCCAAACAAATTGCTAAAACGTAATCAGAAATACCACCTAAGAAAAAGCCTAGGGCTGCTCCAAAGACTAAGGGTGTCCCCGCAAGGAAAGTTATTAGGATAACTTTTGTTTTTCTCATCCCACCACTAATTAATGGTGCAGCTACAGCCATTCCTTCAGGGATAGTATGAAGTCCAATAACAACCGCAAGCATGATGCCACTAGTTATTTCGTTAGCAGAAACAGAGCCGATTGCCATACCTTCTGGAAAATTGTGTAAAGCAATCGCAACAATCATCAAGAAAGCGGCTTTGAAAAAAGTCGTTTTTTTACTTTTTCCTGACTCAGCCTCAATAAGCAGTTCTCCATGAGTAAGTTCTTCTAAAGATACATGAGTTTTATTGGTTTTCTTTTCTAACAAATTTTCTGTGATTCGATCTACAATCAAATTAAGGAAAAATATTAAAGCCATACCCCCTACTATAGAGATAGTCGCAACAACATTATTTGAATATTCCACAGCTTCTGGTAATAAATCAAAGAAAACAATGCTTATCATTAAACCACCCGCAAAGGCTAACATAATACTAGCAGAAGCATCAGAACCTTTCTTTAAGAAACTACAGATGATGCCACCTAATCCCATTCCGACAACTCCGGCGATTACACTTATAATTATTACTTCATAAAACATTTTATTTGCCCTCCTGATAATTTAATTAATGATATGCAACTTAAAAGTTAGCTTGGACTAACATATTTTAACATTTGTTTGAAAAATAAGCAAATTGTTTTTTAATGAAAACGATTTCTTAAGTTGGATTAAATATAATGGAAAGCATAAGTTTGCTTTCCATTATAGTTATTTTATATTTAAAAAATCAAATAATTTTTCAGTTGTTTCTTCACTTAAACAGTGTTCTATCCTGCAAGCATCGATTTCAGCTTTCTCTGGAGAGACCTTTAATATTTCAATTAGAAGCATGCGAATTGCTTTATGTTTTTTTTGAATTAGCTCAGCTAGAAGTTTGCCTTTTTCCGTTAAAGCTATTTTGGCATATTTGCCTTTTTTAATATATTCTTGTTCTTCGAGAATCTTTAAGGCTTTAGCAACACTTGGTTTTGTGACACCTAATGAATTAGCTACATCAACAGAACGAACATTTATATTTGCTAGGGAAAGAAGATAGATTGTTTCTAAATAGTCTTCGCCACTTTTTTGTATTTTTTTCATAATTTACCTTCTAAATTAAATATAGTTATTACTTATATTTTATCATAATTTAGCTAATAAAACAATATAACTGTTAAACTAAACTGTTATTGAATTTTGATAAAGTATTAGAAGGAGGTAAACATTTACTACCTTTACAGATGTAAAATGTTGTCTTGTTATTTATAACTTTATAGAATTTTGTTTCGTTTTTCAGGACTTTAACGATATCATATTTTTCTAAAACATCTTTATATTCTTCAAGAGAATCATCTTTTAATATACAAATAACTTTAGAAAAATTTCTTGATTTTAAGACAGCCAAAGCTAAGAATGAATTACCACCTAAATATCTAGTTGCTTCATTTTCCATGAATAGGAAGTGCCTTTCAGATGTTTCTGTTAAGTCAGATTCTTCGAAATAAACGGAAAGAAAATGAAGATTAAATGCCATAACAGAGTTACCAGAAGGGATTGCGCCGTCATGAGTCTCCTTTGAACGCCAGAAAAGACTTTTATTGCTTTCATCATTTAAAAAGAAGCCACCTTCAGAATCGCGAAAATTATTGATTACAATGTTTGTTATATTCTTAGCTTTTAAAAGATATTCGTCAAGAAAAGTTGCTTTGTAGAGCCATATACAAGCAAAAATCCAAAAAGCGTAATCATCCAAAAAGCCAAATTCACTAATTTTTTCTTCCCGATAACTTGCATAAATCTTATTTTCTTTAAAAAGTTCTTTTTCCAAAAATACGAAAGCATTTTTGGCAAGCTTAAGATAATCTTTTCTTTTAAAGATTATAGAGCTTTCTGCTAAGGCCGCTATCATTAGACAATTCCAAGAAGTAAGAATCTTATCATCGCAGTGCAGAGATTCCCGATTTTTACGATAATTATAAAGTTTTTCGCTATCAAATTCTTTTGTTAAGTCCTGAGTATTAATTAAGTTAGGAATATTGCGGCCTTCAAAATTTCCTTTTTTGGTGATATTAAAATGTTCTATATACAATTTTCCATCTTTTTCACCTAGGACATCAAGGATTTCCTGATAAGATAAAAGATAAAACTTTCCCTCTTCGCCGTCACTATCAGCGTCTAAGGCTGAATAAAAGGCGCCCTCGGGGTGCATTAAGTCGCGTATCAGAAAGATTACAGTTTTTTCGATAACTTCAGAATAGAGTTTATTTTTAGTTAGCGCATAGGCTTTACTATAAGCACTTATTAGTAAAGCATTGTCATAAAGCATTTTCTCGAAATGCGGAACTAGCCAGTATCTATCGGTAGAATAACGGGAAAAACCATAACCAATATGATCAAAAATACCGCCTCTATACATAGCATCCAAGCTTTTTTCACTCATTTTTAGAGCTTCTTTTTCATTGATGGCTAAATAATAGTCCAATAAAAAGAAGATGTTATGAGGAGAAGGAAATTTTGGGGCAGGTGTAAATCCACCAAACTCTTTGTCATAGTTTTTTGATAAGTAATCAAATGTTTTGTCAACTATATCAGTTTTATTTTGTTTTAAATTTTTTCCTTTAAGAAAAACACCGCGAAAAATATTTTCTGCCTGATCTAAAATTCCTTGTTTGTTATTTTCCCAGACCTCTTTTATTTTTAATAATATATCAATAAAGCCAGAATGGTGATGATTAGTATTCTTGGGAAAATAAGTGCCAGTATAAAAAGGTTTTTGATCTGGTGTTAAAAAAGCCGATAGAGGCCAACCGCCATGTCCATTTAATTTTATACAGGCTTGCATATAGATACTGTCTATATCAGGCCTTTCTTCTCTATCGACTTTTATGGAAATGAAGTATTGATTAAGAAGTCTTGCGACCTCTTCATCCATAAATGATTCCTTTTCCATAACATGACACCAATGACATGTACTATAGCCAATACTTAAAAAAATTGGTTTGTTTTCTGTTTTCGCTTTAGAGAAAGCTTCGTTGCCCCAAGGATACCAATTAACAGGATTATTGGCATGTTGTAAAAGGTAAGGACTTGTTTCTTTTAATAGTTTATTTGTTTTCAATGAATAACCATCCTTTAACAATATATTTCCACGAGTTAAGCTTATTTATACTAATATTATTTCAGAGGATATTCAGAAAGTATTAGAAAATAATGTAAATAATAAAAATGGATGTGATTAGCAAATGCGAATTAAACTTGGAGTAATCGGCACAGGTATGGCCTGGCATAGATTACATCTTCCAGCCTTAAAAAGACTTAGTGCTAAATATGAAATTGTAGCGCTTTGTGATATCGATGAAGAGAAAGTGAAGGCTGCTGCTCAAAAATTAAATATAAGTAAAGAAGACACTTATACAGATTATCTGGATTTACTAAAAAGAGAAGATATCGATACAATTGATCTTCTAGTGCCGATAAAAGAAAATTATCCGATTGCCAGAGATATTTTAATATCTGGTAAAAATTTAATTGCCGAAAAGCCATTTGCGGCGATGCCTGATGAAGCAGAAGAATTAATAACTATCAAAGATGAAAGAAAACTTAAAGTAATGGTTGCGGAAAACCTTCGCTATGAAGAGTGTTATAAAATAATTAAAGAGATTATTTACTCAAAGAGATTAGGTGAAGTTAATTACTTTATCTTACATACTGGTGCTGATTTTGAGGCAGACGTGAAAGGTGATACCTTTGCCAAAAGAGAATGGCGTCAGCGTCCGGAATTTCCTGGCGGCATCTTTTTAGATGGTGGTATTCATGATATGGCATTATTACGTTTTCTCTTTGGTGATATGACTGATCTTAGCGCCAAAGCTATCAAACAAGCAAAAAGCTATTGTGAGTATCAAAGCATTCACTGCTTGCTTGAATTTAATAATCAAGTCTCTGGCCATTATACATATTGTTCGGATTCGAAGGAATTCAATAAAAATCTGATTGGTTTGCGTATTTTTTTCCGTGATGGAGAACTCTATTTAGCTAGTAAGGATTCTGGAAAAATCGAACTTTATTTTAAAAACGGTAAAAAGACTAAAATAAAGTTTCGTCCTGAGCAAGGCTATTATAATGAATTGTTAAATTACGCAGAAGGAGATATTGTCTCAACACCAGAAAAAGAAATTGGCGATATTAAATTGATACACGCTATTTTAAATAAATTAAAAGAAAAATAAAAATTTTTCCAGCAGAATTATCGGCTGGATTTTCATTTATGCGTAGAAAAGACATAGAAGTATTGCGGCCTATCATCAAGGAGTAATTGCCTTAGATAAGGGAAAAGCTAAAATAATTAACGCAGATTATTGCGATGGTTTAGGTAATTGTTTGCCGTTTTGTCTAAATGCGTCTAATAGTTTTGAAGAGAGTAGTGAACCCGCTAAGAATGAAACTGATTTAAATCAATGGGTGTTAAAAATTAAGCTTGTCTCACCTAATGCCATTAGATTTGTAATATTAAAGCCGCAAATAAATATCTAAATGTACAAGTATTAACCTTTTCTGTAAGTAGAAAAGGATTTATAAATTAATAGATTTTATTGCTTAAAATGAACTTTTGTGATATAATTTTTTCAGAAAACTTTTGAAAAGAGGATTAAAGTGAAAAAAATAATCTTTTTAACGATATTTGTTTTATTTGCGGTAGCCTTAACAGGCTGTAATCAACAGGAAGAAGATAAATTCAGAGATCCGATATTTGTTGTCTTGGAAGTAGAATATCATGAACAACCGATAAAATTACGATTATATCCGCATGTAGCGCCAATTACAGTTGCTAATTTTTTGGATTTAGTTGATAGTGGTTATTACGACGGGGTATCTTTTCACCGTATCATAAGAGGCTCTTTAATTCAAAGTGGCGATGGCCGACCTTATGGGCGACCAGTTAGAGACCCTATCTTTGGTGAATTTACGTGGAATGGTTTTATCAATAATTTAAGACATGAACGTGGAGTCATCAGTATGGCTAGAAACGAAAGAGATAATAACTCCGCAACTACAGAATTTTTTATCTGTCAGTCAGACAGTCCGGAATTTGATAGAAATTTTGCGGCATTCGGTCGTGTTGTTTCCGGAATGGAAGTTGTTGATGCAATTAATGAATTGTCAACTGACGCAACTAATAGACCGCATCGGATAATTAGAATTTTAACAGCCCGTCGGGTAGAAAGCTAGGAGAATGTATATGAAATTAGAAATAAAAGTGAAAGATTTTGGCGTAATGAAACTAGAATTATATCCAGAAAAAGCACCTGTAACCGTCAAGAATTTTGTTAAGCTTGCAAAAGAGAATTTTTATAATGGTTTAACTTTTCATCGCCTAATCAGGAATTTTATGATTCAAGGCGGTGATCCACAAGGAACTGGCATGGGCGGCTCAAGTGATAAAATTGTTGGTGAGTTTTTAGTTAATGGCTTTAATAATGATCTTAAACATGACCGTGGCGTTATTTCTATGGCAAGGAGTCAAGATCCTAACTCAGCTTCGAGCCAATTCTTTATTTGCCATAAAGATGTTCCTCATTTAGATGGTTCCTATGCAGCCTTTGGCAAAGTTATTGAAGGAATCGAAGTAGTAGATAAGATTGTTGATGTTGAAACAAATCACATGGATAAACCAACTAATAAAGTTGAAATTGAATATATCAAAGTAATCTAAATGAACTTACAGATTTTTGGCAGTAATAGTTGTTTTGATACAAAAAAAGCCCAACGCTTCTTTAAAGAAAGAAATATTGGCTTTCAGTTTGTTGACTTAAAACTTTTTTCTCTTAGTCCAAAAGAGTTTGAGTCAGTATATAAGAACTTTAATGAAATTGATGAATTGATTGATAAAAAAAGTCCTTTATATAAAAAACTTTTTATTGAACATTTAGCTTATGACGAAGAAAAAATAGTGAAACTACAGGAAAATCCACTATTATTCGTGTTGCCGATTGTTCGTAACGGTCCAAAAGCAACAGTTGGTTATCAACCTGAAGTTTGGCTCAAGTGGATGGAATAAAACCTTTAAAGACGGGATTGCGCCAAGCACCAGAAGACGTCTTTTCTGAATAGTTTATTTTACAAGTTAGTATTGGTTTAACCCAAATAATATCTTTAAAAGAAGAATCCGCAAATAGCGGACTTTTTATTTTGTTCTCTTTAACAAAGCCTTGGATAAAGTCCTGGTTCTTTTGATTACTGCCTAAATAAAGCTTATCCCGATAGACTAATTTATTGTTTTTATTATAAACACCAGTAATTAAATCTTTTATAATGCCATCAGCTTCAAATATAACACCACAGATAACTAAATTTTCTTGATGAGTAACTTTTATTTTAAGCCAATCAACAGTTCGTTTGCCCATTTGATATATACTCATTTTATTTTTAGCTACTATGCCTTCAAGTTTTTCTTTCTTAATTAGATTGAAAAAATCTTTTCCATTATTTTCGATGTAGCGAATAATATTAATAAATTCGTTTTCCTGGACAATTTCATTTAAAATCTCTTTTCTTTGTATTAAAGGAAGTTCGGTTATAAGATTATCTTCAAGGAATAAAATATCAAATACGATAAATACGGCAGGTATTTTGGTAGCTAAATAATTTGTTTTGGCAAAATCTTTAACATGTCTATTAAGTAATTGATGAAAACTAGGCTTTCCATCTTTAAAACAAACGATTTCTCCATCTAAAATACATTTTTTATGGACTTGTTGGTGGAGATTAGAGAGTTCTGGAAAATATTTTGTTTCATCGTTATTACGCCTATTAATGATTATGGTTTCATTATCCACATATAAAAGGGCCCTAATCCCATCGAACTTAAGTTCGAATAAGTAATCAGACGAGTCGAAAGCTTCTGATATTCCAAGTAACATTGGTCTTGCTTTTTTTTCATTAAATATATCATCTCTTTTCATTTTTTTTAGCAGGCTTTTTTTTGAGAGAAGCATTTTGCAAGGTTTTTTCTAAAGCGTCCATTAAATCAATTGCTCGACTAGAATCGCGGTTTTTATCTAGCGCCACAATTTCCTGACCATTAACTTTCTTTTCAATGGCTTCAACTAATCTTAAGCGATATTCATCGCGATAACTTTCGGGAACGAATTGGGATGACATGCTGTTTATAATTTCTTTTGCCATTGAAAGTTCTTTAGGAGATAAAGCTTCATCAATATTTTTAGCAGGATTTACTTTAATTTCTTCCTCAAAAAACATAGTATTCAAAATCATTTCGCCATTTTTAACCCGAAGCGCAAGTAATGTTTCCTTACTGCCTAAAAAACTTTTGGCTATCCCAACTTTATTTTCTTTTTCCATAGCCATCTTTAAAAGCACAAAAGCTTTAACAGCTTTTTCCGGGACAACATAGTAGGCTTTATCATAATAAATAGGATCAATTTCTGCTAAATCAATAAAGCCTTCAATCGAAATAGTCCGATCTTTATTTGTTTTTATTTTTTCAAAATCCTCGTCTTCGAAGATAACGTATTTATCTTTTTCGTATTGATAACCTTTAACGATATCAGCTTGCTTAACTTCTCTATTATTGCAATCAACACAAGTTTTTTTATATTGAACGCGGCTTTTGGTTTTTTTATCTAACATATTAAAACCAATATCGTTTGGTTTTACAACAGCGTGTAAGGCGACAGGAATATAAACTAAGCCAAAATTAATTGATGTTTTATAGCTTTGAGCCATGAGAAGTCCTCCTTTTTTCTTAGTATTCCCGAGTTTGAACAATAAATTATCTTTTGGCGTGAAAAAATTATTTTTGCGGGATTGATACAGAAGGCCGTGTTTGGAGTTGGGGCTTTAATGATCGTTGTATTACGGGACAAGGAATGCCTTCTGGCGGTACTTTAATCCCGACACAAATTAACTTTTCAATATAAATATAACTTTTAAAATCCTCTGTAAAAAGAGGATTTTAATTCTTTATGAATAAAATCAATTAAAATTATCAAGGATAGGTTAGGTTTAGACGAAAACTTGATGGCTTTCAAGTAGGGTGGCATAAGATAGACAAAGCTATTTAATTTAGTTGAAAATTTTAAGCCAAATATAAGACGCGTACTGCGCTAAGTATAATTGAAGGAGATTTAACATTCTCAATTGAACAGAACAAAACATATTAAGTAAATGAAAAAGCCGCAGATAAGCCGAATAACGATTTATAAACGCAGTAAGGTTCTTCGTTAGTTTCCTAAAAAAAAGATTAGTCCTGCCTAAATGCCGTAACCAGTTGAAGCAAAAGTGCATATATATATAGCAGGTGTTAGTTGCGACTAATTGCATTTGCCTAGCACTTTAGGAGAGATTATTATGTTTTTACCATTACTATCTGGACTCGTTGTTTCGATAGATGCATTTTTCATCGGTTTATCGCTGGGCTTACAGAAAAAGTTTAAGTTTTTATATTTAATTATGATTAACGTGTTTTTGCTTGCTCTTTGTTTTATTGGTTTTTTTATTGCTGGTCGAGTTTATGACCTTATTCCATTTGATACTGACTTGATAGTTGGCTTTACCTTTATCGGCCTTGGATTATGGTATATTTTGCATAATCTAATAGGCAGTTATTTGAAAAAAAGAAAAGGAAAGACTGAAACTGAAGAGGCTTCGTTTAAAACAATCATTATTATTGGCTTAGTTATGAGCATCGAAGCAATGATAATAACAATGGGGATTACCTTTATGTTCATTGAAAATTCAACAATTTTAATTCCAATTGTCGTTGCGTTTGCTCATTTTGGCTATTCGGCTTTATCGTTTTATCTAGCAAGAACAAAATATATAAAAAAATTGCCTACGACATTAAGTTATATTATCTCTGGATCGGCTTTAATTATTTATGGACTTATGGCTTTATTTTTAGAAATAATGTAATGTTTTTGACCACTAACGCAAGTGGTCTTTTTTCTTGAAATTTTTCAGTGTTTATGTTTTGAAAAGGGAAAAAGCCCCATAGCTAATATCAACATAAACGCAGATGCTTATATAAAAAGATGAATCATGGGCAGAGTAGTAGTGCAACATGGTCAATAGATTTTGGTCTGTGAAGATAAATCTTTTATGGCGAGTCAAAGAGCTTAGTTAAAATTATTGGTAATGAAGTCTTTATCAAGTAGTTTAGGATAACTTAAATCAATAAATAAGGCTCCTAGCGGCGCAGTAATTAAAATCGCAATAACGGCGACCGATAAAATTAAAGAGCCAGACGCAATGCCAATGGAAAATGGGATAGCGGCTAGTGCAGCTTGAACAGTAGCTTTTGGCGAAAAAGCCAAAGCACAGAAAAGGCGTTCTTTCTTATTAAGTTGCGAGAAAAATAAGGAAATAAAAATACCAACGATTCTAAATGCTAACGCAATACCAATAACTAATATAATTTTTAAGATTGAAACTTCCAAATTTTGAAAATCAAGATTAGCTCCAATTAGCACAAATAACATGATTTCCGCAAAGAACCAAAGATTTTTATATTTAACAGACAATTTTTTTGAAGAGAGATTGTCTTTTTTGAGCAAAATCACAGCCATACTAATTATCGATAAAAAACTGGCGTAGGGAACCCTTTCTCCAATTAATTGTTCTAAGGCTAAAAATAAGAAAGAGATACTTAAAAGCATTAAAAGCTTACAGTTAGTTGGGATTTTCATTAATTTGAAAGTATTGCTTACTATTAATCCCGTTAGGATTCCAACTAATATTCCTAATATTATCGCTACTGGAATTTGCCAAATAATCGCAAAAGAGAAACTTCCGTCATTATTAGCAGAAATCAAAGCCGCAAATAAAGTAATGATAAAAACGGATTCTAAAGATGCACTTGTCATTAATATTTCCGGAATTTTTTTCGCGTTGCCAAAGTTCAGCTCTTTAATCTTTAACATTCTTGGTATCAATACAGCAGGAGAAACTGCGGCCATAACCGTACCTAGAACCAAAGACTCAAAAAGTGATAGCTTTAATACAAAGATTCCCAACAAGCAATAACCAATGATTTCTAAAGATGCGGGAATAAAACTTAACGAAATTGTAGGCATTCCTTTGTTATAAAGACTAGAAATATTTATAGAAAGCCCAGCGCGCGTTAAAATAATAATTAGCGCTAGCGTTCTTAATTCAAAGGATAAATCTAAAATTGAAAGAGAAATCAAATCTAAAAAATAAGGTCCCAAAATAATTCCAGTAATAAGCATACCTAATAAAGGTGGTAGTTTTAGTTTATTGCAAATTGAACTAAGCAAAAGTGCTGATAAAAAAATAATTGCCAGACTTGTTAGAAAATCCATTTTACCTCCAAATGAACAAAACGAAAATAAATTTTCGTTACGGGGCTGATGCCTCTCTTTATAAGAAATTACAGTGTTACTTGTAATCTTATGGGTGTTGTTAGACCGCTATTCCTCAGATTTTGAATTACTTCATCGTCTTTGGGTTTACTTTTTGCCATTATATTTAAACTGTCTAATATCTGAATTAATAAGCTTCCTGTCTTAGTCTGGAATAAGCGATTATTTCTCTTACTAAGATACTCATTTTTCACCTCGATTCTTGTTAAGAATATGATGTTATTATAACACTAAAATCTAGTAAAAACAAGAATTATTTTTCTTTTTTTTAGCTTGAAAAAATGTTCTAGATAAAGCAAATAAAACTATGGTTTTAGGGTTAAATTTGAGAAAAATTCTCTCATATACGCGTGTATAATATACACGATATTAAGTATAAGTATTGTTATAAGATGAAAATAGAAATTCCTAAATGAATAAAAAATTAAACGCGGAAAAATTACTTCCGCGTTAATATTATATACTTAATAAATTTTTATAAACGCCTTCTTTTTGTAGAAGTTCTTCATGGCTTCCAGCTTCAATAATGCCATCTTTGCCTAAAACGACGATTTTATCGCAGTTTTTGATTGTTGATAAACGATGAGCAATCACAATAATTGTTTTATCAGCTGAAAGATTATCAAAAGCATTTTGAATTATTCTTTCTGTTTCATTATCTAAAGCTGAAGTTGCTTCATCAAGAATCAAAATCTTAGGACTCTTTAAAAATAAACGGGCAATAGCGATTCGTTGTTTCTGACCACCAGAAAGTTTAACGCCGCGTTCTCCTGTTATAGTACTATAACCATGATCTAAGGATTCGATAAAGTGGTGAATATTGGCTTTTTTAGCAGCCTCAATAACTTCTTCATCAGTTGCGTCTGGTTTTCCATATAAGATATTTTCTTTAATTGTTCCATAAAAGATGTAAACATCTTGTTGAATCTGACCAATCGCGTTACGCAATGAATATAAATCATAATTCGCAATATCAACGCCATCAATTAAAATATGCCCTTCATTTAAAGGATAAAAACGAGAGAGAAGTTTGGCAATTGTCGTTTTACCAACACCTGTTTCACCGATAATAGCTATTTTCTGACCACTTTCAATCTTAAGGTTGAAAGCAGTTAATACATCGTCAAAATCTTTGTTATATCTGAATGTAACATTCTCAAAGACGATTTCACCGCGAGGTTCATTAAGTAAAATAGCATTAGGATTATTTTTAATTAAAGGATCAATTTGTAAAACCTGATAAAATCTTTCAAAGCCACTCATTCCTTGTTGGATTTGTTGCATAGACGCAATTAATCTAGCAATTGGTCTTGTCAAAAAGTTAATATAAAGAAAATAAACAAATAAATCAGTTATCGTAATATAAGCCCGAAAGACAAAGAAACCGCCAACTACAAGAAGTGTCAGGTTAACTAAACCTAATAGAAATTCGTTACCAGAAACAAATATTCCTAATTGCTTATAAGCGCCCCGCCAGCTTTCTTTAAAATCTTCATTATATTTTTCAAATTTTTTTGTTTCAAACTCTTCATTACAAAAAGCTTTTGTTAAACGAATACCACCTAAACTACTTTCTAATTGGCTGTTTAGTTCGCCGTGCTGAGTTCTTGTCTCCCGAAAAGCCTGAAGCATTTTCTTGCGTCTATATATAGAGAAGAAGACTTGAACTAAGATAATCGCAAATAAAATAAAAGTTAAAAGCGGATTGATTAAACAAAGAATAATAAAACTACCACAAAAAAGCAATACAGAAACTAAAATGTCTTCAGGAACATGATGACTCATCTCGCTGATGTCGCGCAAATGATTTGTCATGTTGCTCATTAATTCACCAGTTTTATGATCATCAAAAAACTGATAATCAAGTACCTGATATTTTTTAAACAAATCAGCCCGCATATCATTTTCGATTCTGGCTCCCATAACATGTCCTAAATAATTGATTATATAAGAACAGGCCATTCTTAAGAGATAAATCCCTAATAATACGGCTCCAAATACTAAAACCATCCGAAAATTATTATCGGGAATAAAGTTTTCCAAAACACTTCGCGTAAAAATTGGAAAAATTAAATCAGCTCCCGCAACAATTATTGCACAAGACATATCAAGGATGAATAAGCCCATGTGTGGTTTATAATAACTAGCAAATTTTTTAAACATATCTTCACTCCTATTAAATCATTATATAATTATATAACAAAATCAATTAAAATGAAAGGTCTATTGCTAGTTTTAAAAGTCACTACTTGAAAAAAAGCAGCAATTGTGTTAAAATACTACTCAAAAGAATGGTGGTGTCTAAATGGTAAAAATATGCTATATTGAAGATGAAAAAGACCTTGCATCATTAGTAATTAAATATCTGAAAATGGAAGACTATCAGGTTTTTCACTATACTAATGGTGATACAATCTTTGCTGGAAATGTTGATTTTGACCTTTTCATTTTAGACATTATGTTAGATGGTGACCATAACGGTTATGACATTTTAAAGAAAGTCAAGACTTTAAATCCAAAGGCTTTTGTTATATTTACAAGTTGTCGCAATCAGGATCTTGATAAAATTATCGGACTGGAAATGGGTGGCGATGATTATCTTGCAAAGCCTTTTTCGCCAAAAGAATTAATACTAAGAGTTAAAAATATTCTTAGGCGCAAAAATTCTATAGAAGATTTAAATGTAAAGGGCTATCGAATTGATGTGGCGCAAAGAAGAATCTATTACAATAATGAAACCCTTGAGTTGACAAGTAAAGAATTTGACTTAATCAGCTTTTTCATTAATAATCCGAAAAAAGCTTTTTCCAGAGAAAATATTCTTAAGTTTGTTTGGGGAGAAAACTATTTTGGCAGTGATAGGGTAGTTGATGATTTAATGCGAAGAATGCGCAAAAAGATTATACACTTGGATTTTGAAACGATATACGGCTTTGGCTATCGCTTGAATATATGAATAAAATGCGCTTAACAACCCAAATTTCTTTACTATTTACCATCGTCGTGATATTATCAGTTTTGGCCTTTGTTTTTTTCCTTAATTCACGATTAAGTACTATCTATTATGGAGAGAATATGGCTCGTATGCAAAGTACGCTTAATAATGTGATTGCTAATCCTAATACGACAGTTGATGAAGAGTTTGCGATTATTACTTGGGAGCCTGGTTCAGGTTTTGAATTCAGAGGCCGGGATTTAGGCATTTCTGTAGCAGAAGCCGATAATATTTCCAACCTCTTAAGCACACTTCCGACATTTCACGAAGTTCGTGATTTATTTTTCGTAGGAGTTAGACAAAATAATCGAATAATTATAATCGCAACAGATCACTCATATATAAATAGCTTAAGAAACAGAACGCTCTTACAAACTTTATATATTTTTATCCCAACACTTGCTTTAGGTAATATTGTCGTTTTTTTCTGGGGACAAAAAACTGTTAAAAAGATTAAGAATATTGAAAGTGGAATTAGTATCGATTCAACTATTATAAAGCCTATCAATGAACTTGACTCTTTGGCAGAAAGTATTATAGCTATGCAAAATACTATTGAAGAAAATGAAAGTATTAAACGAGAAATGCTTCAAAATGTCAGTCATGATTTTAAAACTCCGATTTCAGTAATCAGATCTTATGCCGAAGCTGTTAAAGAAGGCGTTGAAGGTATGGAAGGTCTAGATGTTATTATTCGGCAAACGGAAAATATAAATCGTAAAGTTCAAAAATTAATTGAAATTACCAAACTTGATTATTTAGAAGAAGTTGAACTTGCTAAATGCAATTTGAAAGAAATAATTGAGAGTATTTTACTGAACTATAAACATGAAAAAATAACGATTGAAACTGATTTAGTTGAAACATTTTGGATAGGTAATGATGATTATTACTATAGTATTTTTGATAATCTTATCGATAATGCTTGTCGATATGGTAAAAGCTTAGTTAAAATTATTTTAAATGATTGTTCATTTTCAGTGTTTAATGACGGCGAAAAAATTGCGGAAAACTTTATCGATAAAATGTTTTTACCTTATGAGAAAAGTTTCAATGGTCAGACTGGATTAGGTTTAAGTATTGTCAAGCGTATAACTAGTCGAATTGATCTTAACATCACTGTTAATAACCTAGAAAATGGTGTTGAATTTTTGATATCTAAGCGTAAATAGTTAGCTAAAGAATAAAAAATAATTGAAATTTGGCGTTATTTTTGATATAATTTTTAAAAAGGAGAATATTTATGGCTAAGAATAATGTAATAGTAATCACCGACAGTACCTGCGACCTTTCTCAGGAATTAATCGATAAAAATGACATTAAAGTAATTTATATGAAACTTGCATTTGATGAGGATGTCTTTCAAGATAGAATTGAAATGAATAGCACTCAGCTATATGAAGAAGTCAAAAAGCGTAACGTTATGCCAAAAACTATGGCCGTTACACCTGTTGTTTTTTCTGAAGAATTTAAGAAACATTTACAAGGAAACAACGAAATCATTTATTGTGGTATTGGTTCAAAATTTTCCGGAACTTTTCAAAATGCTTTATTCGCTAAAAACGAACTTGACAAAGAAAGAATCCATTTAGTTGATTCACAAAATCTTTCTTCAGGAAGCGGATTATTGTTACTGAAGATTTGTCAATTACGTGATAAAGGTTATGCCGCTAAAGATATAGTTGAGCGTGTCAGTAAGTATGTGCCAAACGTTCGCACGGCTTTTGCGATTAATAATTTTGAATATCTTCACAAAGGTGGGAGATGTTCGGGTATGGCTAAAATTTTTGGAACATTATTAAAAATTAAACCAATCATCCGTGTTGAAGACGGTGGAATGATTGTGGCTAAAAAACCACATGGTAAAATGAAAAAGGCTCTAGATGTTTTATTAGAGTATGTTGAAGAAGATCGTAAAAACATTGAAGATGGTTTCGTTTTTGTTACGCATTCTAAAGCACATGATGAAGCTCTTTATCTTGAAACGCAATTAAAAGAAAGATTCAAAATGAAAGATGTTGTGATTACTGACGCCGGAAGTATTATCAGCTGTCACTGTGGACCTGGTACAACAGGAATTCTTTATATAGTAAAAAAATAGTTTAATCAACTTACCATTCAAACTAAGCAAATAAAGTGCTTAGTTTTTTCTTTATTATTGTGAAAAAAATGTGATTCTTTTCTTTTTTGCCATACTAAAATCTTCATTTTCGACAAGTAAAAAGCATTATGTGATAAAATAATAATGAATGCATATAATGAAAAATAAAATGCTGATTTGAGCAAATGAAATATTGAGAGATTTATGCAATTAAAATAAATTTTAGTAAGGAAAGATTATATAAAATGGTTAATAAAAGGAAAATTATACTCCTGACAATTAATATAGCTTTGACGGTACTTGCGATAACAATTATGTTGATTGGCAGGTTCGAAACAATCGCAGAAGTACAAAATACTTTCACAATAACATATAAAGATGTCGGGGGCGGATCTTTTAGTGGAACACTAGGATATAATACGCCAACAGAACACAGATACGGAACAGAAACAGTTTTA
>WRBM01000011.1 GCA_009784525.1 Erysipelotrichales bacterium
CAATATGGAACCGATACAACTTTAGTTAATCCGACAAGAGTTGGACATACATTCTTAGGTTGGTTCTTAAATGAAGATGGCACAGGAACAGTAATTACAGTATTAGGCGCAAATGATTTTACAAGTGATATAATTCTTTATGCAGCATGGACGGCGAATACTTATACAATAACATTTGATGTTAATGGCGGGAACGCATTAGTTCCAAACACGCAAGATGTGGTATTCGGAAATACATTTACTTTACCAGCACCGACAAGAGAAGGTCATACATTTAATGGTTGGATACATAATGGAAATTCATTTACAGCTGGTACATGGGATATCGCAAATGATGTAACATTAGTAGCGGATTGGACAGCTAATACTTATACAATTACTTTTGATGTCAATGGTGGAGATGCTTTAGTTCCTAATACGCAAGAAGTAACATTTGAACAGAACTTTACATTACCAACACCGACAAGAAGCGGATTCACGTTTACAGGTTGGTATAATGGAACAGACTCAATTGTTTTAACAGGAACATGGAATATTGCCAATGATGTAACACTAATAGCATCATGGACAGCTAATGACTATACAATTACCTTTGACGTAGCTGGTGGCGATGCACTATCTGATCAGACAGTAACATTTGGGCAAAGCTTCACATTGCCGACACCGACAAGAACAGGACATACATTTGATGGTTGGTTACATAACGGAAATCCATTTACAGCCGGAACATGGGATATCGCAAACGATATTACTATAGTAGCGACCTGGACAGCTAACATTTATACAATTACATTTAATGTTAATGGTGGAAATACATTAGTTCCAGGCACTCAAGATGTGGTATTCGGAACTACATTTACTTTGCCTACACCAACAAGAGAAGGTCATACATTTAATAGTTGGACACATAATGAAAATCCATTTACAGTTGGTACATGGGATATCGCAAATGATGTGACACTAGTTGCGTCATGGACCGCAAATACTTACACGATTACATTTAATGTTAATGGTGGAAATACATTAGTTCCAGGCACTCAAGATGTGGTATTCGGAGAAAGTTATACATTACCAACACCGACAAGAGAAGGACATACATTTGCGGGCTGGTATAATGGAACAGACTCAATTGCTTTAACAGGAACATGGACTATCGCCAATGATGTAACGCTAGTTGCGACATGGACGGCGAATAATTATACAATAACGCTTGATGTTAATGGCGGAAACGCATTAGTTCCAAATACACAAAATGTTACATTCGGTCAACCTTATACATTACCAACACCGACAAGGACTGGATTCACATTTGCGGGCTGGTATAATGGAACAGATTTGATCCCTTTAGATGGAACATGGGATATTACTAATGATACAACATTAATTGCACAATGGACAGCGAATACTTATACAATTACATTTAATGTTAATGGCGGTAATACATTGGTTCCAGATACTCAAGATGTGGTATTTGGAGAAAGTTATACATTACCAACTCCAACAAGAAATTTTTATAATTTTGGTGGTTGGACATATAATTCGCTAGTGATTGCTCAGACTGGTATTTGGGAAATTAACACTAATGTTACACTAGTAGCAAGCTGGACGCCAACAACCCAAGAGATTTTTCAATATGTTTCTATGGGTAATGCTCATGGAGTAGCAATTGACTATCAAGGAAGACTGTGGTCATGGGGTTCTAATGAAGATGGAAGAACAGGGCTAGGTATCTCTATTGGTAATACAAGTCAGCCAACATTAATTGATACAAATGAAATTAGATTTTACCGGGTTTCAGCAAGTAACGATTATACTATTGCAATTGATACATATGGAAGATTATGGAGTTGGGGTTCAAATAATCACGGAAGAACTGGATTAGGGATAGAATTAGGTTATACTCTGATACCAACATTAATAGACACAGGAGCTACAGAATTTGTTTATATCTCAACAAGCGGAACAGTTCTTAGTACAGATTCTCATACTATTGCAATTGATACGGAAGGAAGACTTTGGAGTTGGGGTTCAAACATACATGGCAAAGCAGGTCAAGGTGCAGGTCATCAAAATATTCTAATTCCTACAGAAATAGACACTGGAACAGTTAGGTTTATTAGTGTTGCATCAGGTCATTTACACAGCGTAGCTATTGATACCGCTGGTGGCTTATGGAGTTGGGGGTCTAATGGATTAGGAAGAACTGGTCTAGGAACTTCTGCTGGAAACACACTAGTTCCAACTAGAATTATTTCAACTACAAACTATCAATTTGTACTTGTCAGAACATCAAATAACCATACAATAGCTATTGATATAGAGGGCAATGTCTGGAGTTGGGGATCTAACACTCAAGGACAAACTGGTTTAGGTCTGACTGCAGGGCATACACTTGATCCAACTAGAATAGATGTTGGAAATGTTAGCTTTTTACAAGTTGACATGGGGAACTTTCACAACATTTTATTGGACACGGAAGGAAGACTTTGGAGTTTTGGTGGTAACGGTAGTGGCGCAACGGGATTAGGAATAACTTCTGGAAACACTATATATCCTGAAATGCTTGATACAGGAACTTTAAGATTTAACCATATTTCTTCTGGTAGCAATAACAATATGGCAATCGATACATACGGCAGAATTTGGAGCTGGGGTAGTAATGCCAACGGAAGAACAGGTCAAGGAGTAACAAGCGGATCTAATAGCGTACCGATTTTAAATCTAAATTTACTTAATTAACTAATGCTAGTAGCATATAAAGAAATGCGAGACTCCACACTGGAAATTCTCGCATTTTTTTGTTTATTAACTATTCAAATGTTAATAAAATTTCTGTTAAAAAACAAATGTTAGGAATATGACTAGCAAAGTTATATATTTCTAGGAAGAAATCAATGTCTTGGGTTAAAAATCCGTTTTTACGCAAATCTTCGTAAGCTATTTCGAAAAATAATTTGCGGAGATTTGCGTAAAATGATATAATTGTTTTGTAAACTAAAGTTAGGAACTGTTATTAAACTGTAACAGAATTTTGCACAAGGAGATATTAATATGCTTAAAGTAACACCTAATTTTCACTTTAGAGGTCAAGGTAAACAGGCTATTGAATTATATAAGAAAGCTTTTGGCGCTGAAGTCAAAATTTTATATTGTAATTCAGATGCTCATCCAAAGGACTGTGCATTAGAAAGCGCGAATCAAGGAGACCTTATTTACCATGCTGAAATTTATATTGGTCAGCAACGAATAACACTGACGGATACACCAGACGATCCGATTCCTAATACAAATCCTTTATCCTTATTAATTACCTTTGAAACAGCCAAAGCTGTCAAAAAAGCCTATGAAATAATGAAAGAAGGCGCAACGATTATTTATCCTATCCAAACTACAACTTATAGTTCCTGTTTTGTTTCTCTTATTGATAAGTTTGGAATGCGCTGGGAATTAATGACTGAACAAACAGAAAAATAATTATAATTTATAATATTACAAGTAGTTTTATTTGCTTTATCTAGAACATTTTCTAAAAATAAAAAGTTTAAATTTACTATCTTGACCACATAACCCATGCGATATGCTGGACTTTGTCATACTCACCCCTTTGACAGAGATTTTTTTAGATGTACATTGATTTAATGTAAACTGTTTGGCTTGTTTTATGATGAATGCTTTTCATTAAAACTAGCATTTTAAGCAATTTCATATAATTGAAAGACCCTTAAAAGGAGAGGAATTAAAAGTGAATAAAAAAAATGTTATAATATCCTTAATAGTAATTCTATTTTGTGCTATAGCATTAAGTGCTTGTAGTTCAAACAGTGGAAGAATTAGAGGAAGCGAGGGCGCACGATATAGTGCGAGATTTTATGGTCGAACACCCAGAATTTTTGCGGAGAATGATGTAATGCTTATTTCCTGTCTAGATGAGTTAGCTGAATGGAAAAAAAATGCATTAGAAGAATATGAAAAATTATTGCCTTCTTTAGTAGATCCAATATATTTTGAAGAATATCTAAAAGCCTTTGAAGAAATGCTTTCAGAAAAATTATATGGATTTTCAAGTGATTTTTTTGTTGGAAATCAAGTTATAATATTACCCAATCTGTCTTCAGGTACATTTGAGCAATTTGCAGTTAGAAATATAAATTATTATAATGGCAATTTAAGTATAGAACTTAGAATAATAAGGTCATTTAGAGCATCAGATAGTTTAGGAATTCGTCAATTTGGAATAATTGAAATCACAAAAATTTCAGCAGACTTAAATATTGATTTAAGCATTACATAATAATATCGAAAAAGAGGAAATAATGAAAAATCATTAATAAAATAAAATTTAAACTTGCAATTATAGCTGTAATAAACTTATTTGTAGCGAGCCTCATATCCATTAACATATGGAATTTGCTTATTCCTATAATCACTTGCAAAGGATAAAAGATACTGTTTTTGCAATTAATAAATGAAAAATTTTCACTTGTTTGGCAATAAAAAAAGCTTGACCATAAAGCAATATAACAGCTCGATCATAAAATCGACAAATTTTAAAAAGCTGTTATAAAGTTTTTGTCTAGCTACCTTAAAAATGCATGGAGGCCCCGACCAGATTTGAACTGGTGATCAAGCTGTTGCAGAGCCATGCCTTACCACTTGGCTACAGGGCCTTCTATTAATTATATTCTGCAAGCAATAAATATTATACTTTATTTTGATATAAAGTCAATAAAATTATCTTATTTTCTTAAATTTAGGTTGATTTTTTTTCATGACAAAAGAAATTCTATTTTCTTATTATTAATAATATTTATACTTTAATGTATACAATTACGCACATGCATATGTAGAAATTTTTCAAATTAAACCTCAAAAAAATTATTTTATTTACTTTATTTAGGGGATTTTTCAACTATTCAAAAGTTTAAATTAATCCTTGTTTTTTCTAGATTTTGGTGATATAATATCTTATAGTTTAAGAACTAAAGAAGTATTAATAGTTAGTGCGGATATTAATGCCAATTTAAAATATAATGTATAAAGGAGAAATAATATGGTATTTGAAAAAATTAAGCAACTTATATTAAATGAAATAAAAATTGATGAAGCAAAAATCACAATGGATGCGAAATTTGATGAGGATTTAGGCGCAGATAGCCTTGATGCAGTAGAAATGGTTATGGGTGTTGAAGATCAATTTGATATCAAGTTATCTGATGAGGAAATGCAAAGTTTAAAAACCGTTGGTGACTTAGTCCGTATAGTAGAAGCAAAAATATAAAAATATTACTGGCTAGCGGAATCAGGAGATAAAAATGAATTATAACTTTAGCGAAACGGAAAAAAGAATCAGTGATTTCTGGCGTAAAAACCATGTCTTCAGAACCTTAAAAGACCGTTTTCGTCCGAAGGCACTTTTGATCGGTTTAGATAGTAATCCATACTTCTGGGTTATCACCGATCTTTTAGCGCGCAAATTAAGAATGGACGGCTACAATGTTTTTGTTTCCCTTCCTAGTTATCCAAATATTGACTTAGGCTTTAGTTTTGATTATGAAAAGATTAATATAGACTTTGATTATAAAAAACAATTTTCTGGACTTATCAAAAATGTTCATACTGTCAGTTTCTTTCAGGAAAATATAAGTATTAGGGAAGAGTTCAGGCAGTTGATTGATGATTTGAACATTGATTCGGAAGAAAATTTTCTTCTTAAAAAAGAACAAGGTTATTTAATTAAACTTTCTTTTCAAGACTTATTTTTAGGTTGTGATATCTTTATGAATGATTGTGCCAATCTCTTTGGAGCTACATTTGTTAAGATGTCAATAAACATTAAGGATTTTAAGAACTATTGTAGTGAAGATGAATTAACTACTATTAAGCAATTCTTGCGTAATGATCAGGAATTAACTTGTTTTTCAGGGAATTACATTATTAATCCATTAAACAAATATAAAATGCCTGTTTTTTTTGTTAAAAATCAAAAAGAGGATTTTCAAATCGGAATTCCTGGTTTAATTGAAGATGATTTTATTTTTGCTAGCCGAAACGATTTAGACATTATAAAAATTAAGAAGAATAATTTGTTTGTTAATAGTGATTTTGTTAATGGTCTTGATTTAAATCACGCCAATCAACTTGTTTTTGATAAATTAACAACACAAGGAGTTATTAACTTAGAAGAAAGAAGTGTCTCTGATCATCTTTTCAAGAATTATTTAAGTTTCAATCAGGAAAAACTGATTAAAGCTTTGATATTTTTCTGTCAGGTTTTAAAAGATCACTTTGTTAATATGGATTTTAATAATTCTGACAGCAAAGATGAACTAAATGATTGGTTAAAAAATTGTTATGTTTTCGCAAATAATAAGCAAGCTGAAGATATTAACTATCTTTTGCTTGCGAATATAGTTTTGGAAAAACAAAATATTATCAAAGAACGAATTAAAAGTTTGTGTGTTATTAATTATAAGACTAGTGCTAAAGATATAATGTCTTTGGATGTCTGGCGCTTATCAGTTTTACTGAATACTGAAGAAGATGATTCAATTTGGCAGTTAATTTATGATATTTATAAATTGGCTTTTATTAATATTGTTTCAGAAACAGCAGAGCTTAAAGGAAATATCGATTTCTTGATTACGAAAACAAAAGATATTTATGAAAAACATAATTTTCGTTTGTTTTTTGATATTGTCCGCGCTTTTGTTTCTGAAGCTCTGAGGCTTAAGCAAATCGGGCATCATCAATTACTCAAGTTTTTAAAGTTTATTCACCCAATTTTACCTTTTATCAGCGAAGAATTATATATTGTTAAGATTAATGGTAATACTACTATTAGTTACGAAAGTTTTCCAACACTTTAGAAAACTAAATTAAATATTTTATAAGGAGAGTTTTTATGAAATTAAAAGGATCAAAAACAGAACAAAATTTAAGAACCGCTTTCTCAGGTGAATCAGAAGCTAGAAATAAATATACTTATTTCGCTTCGCAAGCTCGTAAAGAAGGATTTGTGCAAATTGCCAATATTCTGGAGGAGACAGCTAATAATGAAAAGGAACATGCTAAAATTTGGTTTAAAATCCTGCACGACGATAAAATGCCTGATACCAAAGAGTGCCTAAAACTGGCTGCACAGGGTGAACATTATGAGTGGGCGGAAATGTATAAGGGTTTTAGTGAAACCGCCAAGGAAGAAGGATTTGACCGTATTGCCTTTCTTTTTTCAGAAGTCGGAAAAATCGAACGCCAGCACGAAGAAAGATTTAATACGCTTTTAGCTAATGTTACTAGTAATAAAGTCTTTGCTAAAGAAAATAAAGTTTTATGGATCTGCACAAACTGCGGACATACTCATGAAGACAATAAGGCTTTGGAAATTTGTCCAGTCTGTAGCCACCCACAAGCATATTTTGAAATCAAATCATTCAATTATTAATAAAAAAAGGGATTTAACATATATTTAATTGGTGATAATATTTGAATTCCTGGATTATGGTTATCGATTATCAGGGCGAAGGCTTTTCCTTGATGTACGAACTAAATAAAACCTTGATTTACGAGAATCTGATCCTCTATGATGCAACAAAAAATGAAATAAACAAATCAGAAAATCTTAAGCAACTAGCTGACTTTTTTCGTTCTGAAAAAATAAAGTTAGTTATCTGTGGAAAAGTGTTAGTGAACATTAGGGAAATTAGAGCACTGACTAATCTGCCGATTTTAGATTTTAGAGAAATCATAAATGATTATTGCGAGCATAAAAACATTAAACCTCTGATTGTTGACTGTGGTTTTTTAAATACCGAATTGAATTTACCTTTAGAAAAAAATGAAGGTCCGTTTAGTGTTTCTAAGCTTAATCAGCTGATAGTTAAACATCAAGCAGATTTTATTCTGACAACTTTTAAGATTTCTGCAGAAAACCGTAAACAAATTAAAACTAAAGTTGTCTATATCTATGATTTCTGGACTCAAGAAATAAAGAAATATTTAACGATGCATAAAAAGAAGCGAAAGAACAAGACACTTGGAACAATCGCTTACTATAATCCAAAATATTGACTGTGAACTTATCTAGGTTCACAGTTTTTACTTAATTAAGCTTATTTGTCTTTTATTTTTCTTATAATTGTAATATAATATTTACTATAGTTTATTAAGGTGAGTTAAAAGTGGGATTAGAAATATTAATTTGGGGTATTATTGTTTTCTTTGCCCGAATTACAGATGTAACAATGGGAACAATGCGAACAATCTGTATGGTCAATGAAAAGAAATATATAGGAACTATGATTGGATTTGTCGAAGTCATGATTTTTTTTCTAGTTATCAGGACTCTTTTAGGTAATCCGATGTCAGATAAAATCTTTATTGTTATCTGTTTTGCGGCTGGTTTTGGTGTAGGCAGGGCTTTAGGTGTCTATATTAGTGAAAGATTTTTAAAAAATCCAGTAGAAATTAGAATTATAACAAGAGACGTGAAACCAGTCTTGCCAGCTATCCTAAGAAATGCGGATTTTGGCTTAACAATAGTTAACAGCAGAGGAATCGATAACCGTAAAAGTCGAATATTATTTATTTATAGCCAAGCCCGTTATGTCAAAGAAGTTACAGAATTAGTTTATAAATATGATGATAAAGCATTTATTACTATTAACCCGACAAGAGAATATATGGCAGCTGACATCAAGGAGGAATAAATCATGGAACTATTAATATTATGTATAACAATCTTTTTAGCTAGGATATCTGACGTCACGCTTGGAACTGTCAGAACAATCTTTATGGTTAATGGGCGCAAGTTTGCGGCTGCTAGTTTGGGGTTTGTTGAGGTTTTGATTTGGTTTACTGTTGTCAGGACAGCCTTACAGTTTGAAAACCCCAGTTTCTTTATTGCTTTAGCTTATGCGGCCGGATTTGCCTGTGGTAATCTATTTGGCGGCTTTATTTCTGAAAGAGTAATTAGAGATAAATATTCGGTTAAAGTTGTGACGTCAAGTCGTGATCAACTTATTATTGATCAACTAAGGGAAAATAATTATGCGGTGACTGTCAGTGAATGTTTTGGTCGTAATAACGATAAAAAATGGATGCTTTTTTTAGAAATTCAGAATCATCGCTTAAAAGAATTGAAGGCATTGATTTATGCTTTAGATGAAAAAGCTTTTGTTACGGTAAATAAATCCAAAGCAGTTTATAAAGGTTTCTTTGGACTGGTGAAATAATTGGAGGAAAAATATGTTAAATATTGGAAACTATAACAAACTGAAGGTTGTCAGAACAACTGATATTGGCTATATTTTGGTTTCAGAAGATAACGAGGAAGTGTTTTTGCATAAAAAGGAAGTTATCGAGGACTTAAACATTGATTCTTTTGTTAATTGTTTTTTGTATCTTGATAAACAAAAGCGGATTACAGGAACAATGCATAAAGCTTTAGTGACGACAGAAGTGCCAGGCTTTGCCCGCGTTGTCAGTAAAAATGAAGAATATGGACTTTTTGTCAACATCGGGATTCAAAAAGATATTCTGCTTTCTAAGGATTATCTGCCCAAGAGTAATAAATTATGGCCAGAAGAGGAAGATCAGTTGTTAGTCATTCTGAAAAACAAGAGTAAAGGTCTAGAGGCCAAACCTTTGGATAAATACGAAATAGAGCAAATTAAATCTGATAAGTCGTATGAATTAAAAAGCAAGGTAGAGGCCATTGTTCATCGAATTAGTGAACAAGGAACCTCTTTAATCACAGAAGCTAAAGTTCCTGTTTGGGTACATGTAAAAAACCAAAGATCTAATTACCGGATGGGTGAGAAAGTTGAAGTTACTATTACTCATATCAACGATCTTGGTCAATATTCAGGAATGCTTGTAAAACAAAAAGAAGATATGATTAGTCTTGATGCTAATCAAATATTAAAAGTCTTAAATGATGAATATCAGGGAAAAATGCCTTTTACCAGTGATACAAACGCAGACCTAATTCAGGAAAAGTTTATGATGAGTAAAAAAGCTTTTAAAAGAGCTTTAGGTAATTTATATAAAAACAGAGTCGTTGACTTTATTGGTAACGATACAATTTTAGTTGAAGAAAATTGAAAAGGAAATGTTATAGTTATGCAGAAAAATGAAAAATTAGTTAAAGAAATAACTAGACGTGATGAAGACTTTGCAAAATGGTATACTGAGATATGCCTGAAAGCAGAGTTGATGGATTATTCAGATTTAAAAGGTTTTATTATTTATCGACCTTACGGATATGCAATATGGGAAAATATCGTAAATTATCTGGATAACAGATTTAAAGAAACGGGACATGAAAATGTTTATATGCCAATGTTGATACCAGAAAGCTTGTTTAATAAAGAAAAAGAACACGTAGAAGGTTTTGCGCCGGAATGTGCGGTAGTAACTATCGGTGGTAAAGAAGAACTAGCGGAAAGGCTGATTATCAGACCAACTTCTGAAGTATTATTTTGCGAACACTTTCGTAAGGTAGTAACAAGCCATCGCGATTTGCCAAAAAAATATAATCAATGGTGTTCAGTTTTGAGATGGGAAAAAACTACCAGACCTTTTTTAAGGGGTAAAGAGTTTTTATGGCAAGAAGGGCATACTGTTCATAAAGATAAGGAAGAAGCAGAGAAAGAAACGCTTGATATGTTAAAGGTTTATGAAAGAATGGGCAGTGATCTTTTAGCTATCCCGTTTGTGACTGGTCGCAAAACAGAAAGTGAAAAGTTTGCAGGGGCTGTTGATACATATACAATTGAAGCGCTAATGCATGACAAAAAAGCCCTGCAAAGTGGTACTAGTCATTTTTTTGGGGATGGATTTGCTAAAGCTTTTGATATCAAGTATCAAGATAAGGAAAATAAACCACAATATGTTTTTCAGACTTCCTGGGGTGTCACAACGCGTTTGATTGGCGCTTTGATTATGGTTCATTCTGATGATGAAGGTTTAGTACTTCCGCCATTTGTTGCGCCAATACAAGTAGTGATTATTCCCATTATGAGTCATAAGCCGGAAGTTATGAAAACTAGTCAAAAGATTTATGATAAACTTAAAAAGTCAGGCATTAGGGTTAAATTAGATGATTCTGACAGAACTCCAGGTTGGAAGTTTAGTGAGTATGAAATGAAAGGTGTGCCTTTAAGATTAGAAATTGGACCACGAGATATTGAAAATAAAACATGTAATATTGTTTTACGTCATACAAAAGAAAAAATTTCATTACCTCTTGATAAGCTTGATAAAGAAATCACAAAACTTTTTAGCAAGATGCACCAAGAGCTTTATGATCGGGCTTTAAAGAATGTAACAGATAATACAAGAAAAGTGAATTCTTATCAGGAATTTAAGGAAGTGCTAAATAGCCATGGTGGTTATTTAAAGATGAGTCTTTGCGATAATCCTGCTTGTGAAAAAAAAATCAAAGAGGAGACACAAGCTACAGCCCGTTGTATTCCTTTTAATGAAGAAGTTATTAATGATAATTGTCCGATTTGTGGTCAAGCCGCAAAATATAAAATTCTTTTTGCCAAAGCCTATTAAAGCTTTCAATAATGAGGGCTTTTTCCTTCATTAGGATTTTACTTTATAAAGACTTCGCTTGAATCGTTGAAAGTAAAAATAAAAATATTTATAATTTGTAATCCGAAACTAATTATAATTATTTTTGTGAATGTTTATGTATACAGGTAATATTTCTAAAAAATACAGTAATAATAGTTTTGGTGATATTATGCTGAAAAAAACAAATATTTTCTTGTTATGCCTACTTACAGTCATAGGTAGTGTAATTGCTTCTTATTTATTTATCATTCCGGTTTTATATAGTAGAGAGACAGTAATAGTTCCGGATCTTATCGGACTTGATCATGAAAGTGGAACAAGTATGTTAGAAAAAAATGGGCTTATTGTTATTACAGAAAGAGTTACAGCGGATGAAGATGACGGAAAAATACTACATGTTAATCCTATTCCCGGCTCAAAAGTAAAGAAAGATACAGTCATTACTATTTCCATTGCCCAAAAAGCTAAAGTTGTCCGTTTAAATGATTATACTAATCGATATTATACTGATTTAGAGATTGAGATTCAAAAGTTAAAAACTGATTATAATATTGAAGTTATTATTATTGAAGAAAAAAATAACAATTATATTGAAAATATAGTAATCAAACAACTACCAGCCCAGGGAACATTGATTAAAGAAAATGATTATATAATTTTTTATGTGTCAAGTTTTGATGAAGGCATTACTATTCCAGATTTTAAAGGCTGGTCGCTAGAGAAGGTCTCTCGCTTTGAGGCTGATAATCAGGTTTTCTTTGAATACAAGCATGAATACAGTGATACCATTTTAGAAAATCATGTAATAGCTCAATCAGTAGAAAAAGGATCTTCCTGGCTTAAGAATAGTAAAAGTTATATTGTTTTAACGATTTCTAAAGGAAAGCCAAAAACGCCAACTAAAATTCCAGATTTTGTTGGGATATCTGTCGAGCAAGCAAAGATTATCGCAGATGTCTTGAATATTGCTACTGAATATGATTATCAAGTTTCATTGGCTTCACCAGAAACGATTATCGAGCAAATCTATCTGGATAATCATTCTTAGGATTTAATATCGTAAAATAGTAAAGCAATTCATTTAGGATAAAATAGAATGTGGGGGATTATTTTGCGTGAGGGATTAATCATAAAATTAATTGGCGGTCGTTACACTGTTTTCGATCTTGAAAAAAAGAATACGAGGATTTGTAGTGCTAGTGGCAAACTCCGATTTATTAAGCTGGATAAAGACAGCCCATTTTTGCCTGCAAATAATAATCCGCTATCATCAAAAAAAGAAGCGCAAAATATTAAGCTTAGTCCAAAAGTTGGCGATTATTGTTTCTATGAAGATGAAACAATAAAAGAGATTAAGCCACGTAAAAATAAACTTCTAAGACCAGATATAGCTAATGTTGATCAGGCTATTTTGGTATTTTCTTGTTTAGAGCCGGATTTTAATTATTCGCTTTTAGACTTGTTCTTGGTGGCTATTGAAAAAGAGGGTATTGATGCTATAATCGTTATTAGTAAAATTGATTTACTCGCTAGTTTTGAGTATGAGATTTTAAAGGATAATATGACTTACTACCAAAACATGGGATATCGTATCTTTTATATTTCGGCTTTAAGAAAAGAAAACCTTGATGATTTTTTTAGTTGTTTTACCGGAAGAATTAGTGTGCTCGCGGGCCAAAGTGGAGTCGGCAAATCAACGATTCTTAATGTTTTTATTCCAGGCCTTGATTTGGAGACACAAGCTATCTCAAAAGCCTTAGGCCGAGGCAAACATACAACTAGGGCAACAGAATTATATTTATTTAATGGCGGGATGATTGCGGATACTCCTGGATTTGGTAAAATTGATTTAAAGGGCATTAAAAAGGCGGATTTAAAAGATTTATTCCAAGAATTTAGTGAGCATCAACACCTTTGTCGTTTTAGAGAATGTTTGCATGTCAATGAACCAGGTTGTGAAATAAAAAGCTTAGTTGAAAGTGGCGGTATCCTAAAAAGTCGCTATGAGAATTATCTTAAATTTTTTGAGGAAATAAATAAATAATCAACGGCTTTTTTGCTTGTTTTCCGGAACAGGATCATAACCGCCTTTAAAAAAAGGATTACATCTTAATAATCTTTTAGTAATTAAAAAGAGTGCTCGGAAAAGGCCATGTTTTTCCAGGCACTCTTTTGCATATGCAGAACAAGTCGGATAAAAGCGACAAGTTGGTTTTTTTAAAGGCGAAATGCGACGTTGGTAAAATTCGATAATCTTTATAAAAATGCGTTTCATATTATTCGCCCTCCTCAAAATTAGTTATAATAATTATAACATTTTTAAAGAATTTTGTAATGATGTATAATTAACTTTTTTAAGAAAATACTAATTTTGGTGAGAAAATGCTTTATTTATATATAATAGCATGCTTAGTCTTCATTATTTTGATTTCTAAGGTGAAAATAACGATTATTAACACAGAAGATCAGACAGATGTCAGAGTTCGCTTTGGGATACTAATTTACTTTCATATAAATTATGAAGCGTTTATCCGTTTCTTTTCGTTAATACGCGATGAAGAAAATAAGATATCAATAAAAGCTTTCTTTGAAAAATCAAAAGGCTACATTGAATCCCGGAAGATTGTAAAGCAACTTGTGGCGAATACTACTATAGCAAAATTTAAGCTAGTCAGCAAAAACAATGCCTATGACCCAATTATTGAACAATACATTAATGCGACTAGCTGGATTGTTTTGAGCTTTATTAAAGAATATATCCATTCAAATTTCAAAAAGGTTAAAAAAGATGAGTATCTGGTAGTCACAAGTAAAAAACTACCCTCAAAATATGACCTTGATTTTAATATTACAGCCAAAATAAGTGTATATGCACTTTTGTTTGTTTTACTTAGAAATGTCAGAGATATACCACGAATTTTAAAACATTTTAATTAAAAGGAGATATAAATATGGAGCACCAAATTAATAATCTAATGCGCGTTTCATTGGAGAATCTGAAAGATATGATTGATGTCAATACAATTGTTGGTGAACCGATTAAAGGTATTGAAGATGGGACACTTATTATCCCCATTTCCCGCGTTAAATTAGCTTTTGCGTCTGGTGGAACGGACTTTGGCCGAGAAAAAGAAATACCTAATTTTGGCGGAGGCACTGGCGGAAGTGTTTCGCTTCATCCGATAGCCTTTATCGTGATTAAAGAAAATGAAGTGAAAATAATGCATGTAGAAGATCGGGCTCATTTAGCAGAGAAGCTAATTGATAAAATGCCAGAAGCTATTGATCAAATAAAATCATTTATAAATAACTTCCGTAAGGAGAGCATTTGATATGCTCTTTTTCTTTTTTTCGAATGCTTTTTTATCAAATGCTAATAATATATACGATATTAAGCGATTAATCTCCAAATTGTGTCGAATATGGTTGATTTTTGTATAGATATTATGTATAATATAGTCATTATTTTAAATTGATGTCAGGAAAGGTTTTGGTATTTAAATGAGCCCGAATAATAAATTTTCCTGGGACTCTAAATTCGTAAAATTTTTAGAGCTTGTTTTTGATTTGCTTATTATCTTATTTTGCTTTATTTTGGCCAAATCGATTAATGAGATATTTACTGGACATCGTTTCTTAATTTTAGTAGATGCAGTTCGCGGACTTGCGGACTTTGCTGAGGTTTTAACAATCTTAACAGTTAGTGGTATTTTTATGTTTTTTGCGGCAATAAATTTTTATATCTATAAAACTTCAGTTACCAATAAAAATTACTCCACAGTCATGCAAAATGTTATTATATCGTTAGTGTTGGCATCTATTGGTCAGATTCTTGTTTCTGTTTTACTTCCAGATTTCACGGATTTTAGAATTACTAATCCGCTTTTAGTTGTTCAAAGTTTATTTTTGCAAATTTTCTTTTTAGGTTTATACAAATATTTTTTATGGCGGTTCCTACGTAAAAAAAATCGCAAGCAAATTTTAATTTGCGGACCAAGGGAAGAAGCTGAAAAATTATGTAAAAAAATTCTTTTGGATCGTTCTCATTATAAACGTATCAAATATTTATGTTTTGAAATTGATCAAAAGATTGACGATAATGTATTTAAATTAATTGATAAAGTCAGTCAAGTCTATCTTACTCCAAGTTTACTGGAAAATAATAAAAATAAGATTTTAATGTTTTGTATAAACAAAGTGAAAATTGATGTTGTGATGGTTCCAAAGATTTATGAAATCGGGATTCTAGATAGCAGAATTGAAAGCATGAGTGATATTTTAACCTTTGGTGTTAAATCTATGAAATTATCAGTTGAACAACGATTTCTCAAACGAACATTTGATATCATAGTTTCGCTTATCGGTTTGATCGTGTCATTTCCGATAGTTCTTGTTTGCGGGATGCTTATAAAAATGCAAGATAAAGGCGAAGTTATCTATAAGCAAGAACGCCTGACAAGAGATGGACGTGTTTTTAGAATGTATAAGTTACGTTCCATGAAAATGAATGCAGAAGCTGAATCAGGAATGATATTATCAACTAATAATGATCCTCGCGTTACAAGTTTCGGAAAATTCCTCAGAAGGTCAAGAATTGATGAAATTCCGCAGTTATGGAACGTTCTAAAAGGCGACATGTCATTAGTTGGCCCTAGACCGGAAAGACCGGGACTTATGGAAGAAATAAAATTAACCGTGCCTGATTTTGAATATCGTTTAAACGTTAAGCCTGGCATTACTGGATTAGCGCAGGCACTTGGAACTTACAGTACAAAATTTGATGATAAACTACGCTATGATTTATTTTATATCCGTAAATATAGCTTTTTATTTGATTTGCAGATAATATTGTTTACCTTAAAGTCATTATTTAATAAAAATAGTTCGATGGGAGTTTCTGTTGAAACTGAATTAAAAGAAGTATTGGAAAAATTCAATATCAAATACGAGGAAAGTGAAAATCAATTGAACTTATTAAAAGTTCCAAGACTTTCAAGAAAAAAGAAGGAGTAAGCAATATGGAAGAAAAACAAGAAAAAGAGTTTTCAATTAATGATTTATTAAAAATACTTTGGGATCGAAGAGTTATAATAGCAGCTACTGCTTCGATTCTGACAATTTTTATTTTGCTTGTGGCAGCAGCTTATCGTTATAATAGAATTATGACAAGGGTGAGCTTTGAAGCTTACTGGCCAGGCATTGAGGAACAGCGCTACATAGACAATACTTTCTTTGATTTTCAGGACTTTATTAATCCTGATTTATTGGAAAGAAGCAAAGAATTATTTGCGAATAATGATGTTATGCACAATGCATTAGCCGACTTTAATTTTCGTGATGCTGTCTTAAGCGGTAATATTAGAATTGAAAGGCATGAAGGAAATAATCCTTTGGGATTAGGGAATAGAGAGAATCTTATTCAGCCACTAACCTTTTCAATTATCGTTAATAGCAATGCTTTAAGCATAACTCATCAACAGGCACAAGAGTTGATTGCCACCTATTTACGCGAAGTTTTTGTTGGCTATTTTTTGAACAATAAAAACAGCGTGTCTCAAAATGAAAATACACTAAGAATTGAATTTGAAAGTTTTGAGTTTGTTGATTTTATTGCCTCAATCGAAAAACAGCGGTGGGAATTGGAAAGATCAATTCGTCAATTGCATGAACTTCCGGTATTAAGTTTGGCTAATCAAGGCAGACTTAATGCTTTAGAGCGGAGAATCTCTAGTTTTTTCCTGAGAAATAATCCGGACTTATTATTAATGGAAATTCACAACAATGGTTTTTTTCGAGACGTTTCTTTTTTATCAACCGTAAATGCTCGAATTGCCTTGCTAGATGTAATGATTGACGAAAGAATGCAGTTGATTCAGCTCTATATGGATACTTATGCCAATTTTAATGATATATCTTCAATTTTTCCAGAGTTAAACGCAGTATTACACGAATTGCCAGGCTTAAATAGCGCGAGAGCAAGATATCAACGAATTTTAGAGGCAATGAATAATACTGCACCATTTACTCAGTCACAATTAGAAGAGTTTAAGCAAAGATTATTAAATTATATCGAGCAATTTGATGAGTTTTATCAAGACCTTTATAATTATTCAAGGGATATAGGAAAAGATAATACAGTTTTATTAATTACTTCTACTACGACAACGGAACCGATTAGAATGGTGTATATTGTCATTGCTTCTTTAGTTATTTCAGCACTGGTTGGTATCGGCGTTGGGATTGGGTATCATCATTTTTCCAAAAAGAAAAACTTAGCCACTAGCTAAAAATGAAAGCATTAAATATATTATATCTTTCCAGTGATTTTCCTAAACCTTCGCAAGGAGATTCCATTTATACAGACTTGCTTACACAATTATCGTTAAGTAATTGTATAGTTAAAGTAGCGGTTTTTTATAATGGTACTGAAACAGAAAAGAATGTTGAACGTGGTTTTGAGGTTCTTCGAATTGCGGTTGGTAAATACTACGAATGTAGTCTAATTAAAAAAGCTTTTACAATGCTAAGTATTCCTAAAAAGGTAAAGAATGCTATCAAAGCTCATTTTAAGGATGAAAACTTTGACTTAATTCTTTTTGAATCACCACCTTTGACGATGTTTTCTGCTGTTAAATGGGCAATGAAGTATTATTGCTGTGGATCTTATTTAATGCAAAAAGATATTTTTCCGCAAAACGCAAAAGATATCGGTCTAATGAATGGTTTTAATCCGATTTATCGCTATTTTCGGCGACGTGAAAAGAAAATGCTTAAAAAAGTAACATATATTGGTGCGATGTCGGAAGGCAACAAAAATTATCTTCTGGAGCATAATCGCTTTTTGAATAAAGAAAAAATTGATATTTTTCCTAATACTTTGATTATTAAAGAAAATACGATTAATAATCGCAATTATCTAAAAACGCATTTTGCTATTACAAATGAACAAGTTGTATTTATTTTTGGAGGCAATATGGGAAGACCACAATATGTGGAAATTCTCTGTAAAGCAATAAGACATTTTAAATATGACAATAACAAATATTTTATTTTTGTCGGTCGGGGAACGGAAAGATATAAGATTGAACAAACAATCAGCAGCGAAGAAATTAATAATGCTAAACTTTTAGAAAAAATTCCCAGGAAAGACTTTGAAGAACTTTTGAGTGGTTGCGACGTAGGACTTATTACCTTGGATCCGCGTTTTACAATCCCTAATTATCCGAGCCGCATTCTTTCTTATATGGAAAAAGCTAAACCAGTAATTGCAGCTACCGATGGTAATACAGATTTTCGCAATTTGATAGTCGATGATGCAAAGTGTGGTCTTTGGAGTTTATCTTCTGAGCATAAAGAATTTTTTAGGAATATTGAAATTATCGCCGAAAGCAAAGAACTTAGAGATCAATATGGTCAAAATGGTCGCAAGTTTTTTGAGGAAAATTTTAATGTTGAACAATCGATTAGAATATTAAAAAAGAGGTTTGGTGCAAAAGATGTTTAAAGATAAAGTTTTATTGGTTACTGGCGGTACTGGTTCCTTTGGAAATGCGATTGTTAAAAGATTTATTACGACCGATATCAAAGAAATAAGAATCTTATCGCGTGATGAAAAGAAACAAGACGATATGCGAAAATTATACAATAATGAAAAATTAAAGTTTTATATTGGTGATGTTCGTGATTATCAGTCGATTGTCGGGGCCTTTATTGGTGTTGATTATGTTTTCCATGCGGCAGCTTTAAAACAAGTCCCATCTTGCGAATTTTACCCGATTGAAGCGGTAAAAACCAATGTTTTGGGTAGCAATAATGTTGTTTCAGCCTGCGTAGATAATAAAATAAAAAAAGCGATTTTTCTTTCGACTGATAAAGCGGCTTATCCAATAAATGCGATGGGTATGAGTAAAGCAATGATGGAAAAAACGGTTATCGCCAGAAGTCGCCAATTAAAAACAGGAGATACCATTCTTTGTCTTACTCGTTATGGTAATGTTATGGCTTCAAGAGGCTCAGTTATTCCTTTATTTTTAGAACAAATCAAAAATAATAAGCCAATTACTATCACTAATCCAGAAATGACTCGTTATATGATGACTTTAGATGAAGCGGTTGATTTGGTACTTTATGCTTTCTCTAAAGGTGAGCAAGGTGATCTTTTCGTTCAAAAAGCTCCGGCTGCGACGATTAAAGTGCTGGCGGAGGCAATTGTTGACTTGGTTAAAGCTAAAACAGAGATATCTTATATTGGCACTAGACATGGTGAAAAATTATACGAGGTATTAGTTACCGCTGAAGAAATGGCAAAATCCATTGATTTACCAAATTTTTATAAAATACCTGCTGATAATCGAGACTTGAATTATGATAAATTTGTTGAAAAAGGTAATAAAAAAATAGAGGTTTGCGAAGCATATACATCTCATAATACAACACCATTAACTAAAGAAGAAATGAAAATGCTACTTTTAAAGTTAGATGTTTTTAAGGACAAAAAAGCATGAAAGTTCTAGTTACTGGCGCTAATGGTTTTATTGGCAAAAATTTAGTAGCAGAGTTGAAAGCAAATAAAGAAATCACAGTTATGGCATACGATTTGGATTCTTCTTGGGAAGATCTAAAAAAGTATACAAATCTTTGTGATTTTGTTTTTCATTTAGCTGGTGTAAATAGACCTAAAGATGATTCGGAATTTCAAACGGGTAATGTTGGCTTTACCGAGCATTTATTATGCCTGCTGAAAAAAAATAAAAATCAGGCGCCAGTTCTGATGAGCTCATCTATTCAGGCTGAACTAGAAAATTCTTATGGGATTTCCAAACGGGCAGGAGAAGATGTTTTAAAGGCCTATGGTGAAGAGAACAAATCTATCACTTATATCTACCGTCTGCCTAATGTTTTTGGCAAGTGGTGCAGCCCAAATTATAATAGTGCTATCGCTACATTTTGTTATAACATTGCTAATGGTTTAGAAATTCAGGTTAGTGATCGAAAGCGCATAATGAATCTTGTTTATATCGATGATGTCATTAATGAATTCCTTAAGGTTTTGTTTGGTAAAAAAACTGGTAACTATGTTGTCACGCCAATCTATGAAAAGACTTTAGGGGAAATTGTTGATTTGCTTCATGCCTTTAGAGATAGCAGGCAAAACAAACAAATACCAAATATGTCCGATGGTTTTACTAAAAAACTTTATTCGGCATACCTGAGTTATTTGCCGATAGAAAATTTTGGATATGCAGTAAAGATGAACACAGATAATCGTGGTTCTTTTACAGAATTTGTTAAAAGTTTTTCTGCCGGACAAGTTTCAGTTAATGTTTCCAAGCCGGGTATCATCAAAGGTAATCATTGGCATCACAGCAAAATTGAAAAATTTTTAGTTGTCAGCGGTGAAGGGGTAATCAGATTTCGTCATATTTTAAGTGAGGAAAGAAAGGACTATCACGTATCTGAAAAGAATTTAAAAGTTATTGACGTTCCACCTGGTTATACGCATAGTATCGTTAACACCGGCAGTAAAGATTTAATCACGATTATTTGGTGTAATGAAAACTTTGATTCTAATCGCCCAGATACTTATTTCGAGGAGGTTTAAAATGGGAAAATTAAAAGTTATGACAATCTTAGGGACTCGTCCAGAGATTATCCGCCTTTCTGAAGTAATAAAAGCCTGTGATAAGTATTTTGAGCATATTCTCGTGCATACGGGTCAAAATTGGGATTATACCTTAAATGATATTTTCTTTGAAGATTTGGAACTTCGAAAACCAAATTTTTATTTAGAAGCGGTCGGTAACACACTTGGCGAGACAATGGGTAATATTATTGCCAAAAGCTATGAAATCATTGCCAAAGAGAAACCAGATGCTTTATTAGTTTTAGGAGACACTAATAGTGCCTTATCAGCGATTAGTGCTAAAAGATTAAAGGTGCCTATTTTTCATATGGAAGCCGGAAATCGTTGTTGGGACTGGAATGTTGCAGAAATGGTCAATCGAACGATAGTCGACCGCATCAGTGACGTAAATTTGCCTTATACTGAACATTCCAGAAGATATTTATTATCGGAAGGTGGTGACGGAAAAACGATATTTGTAACTGGCTCGCCGATGACAGAAGTAATAAACCGCCATCTTGCTAAAATTAAAACTTCACCGATTCTAAAGAGCTTAAACTTAACTAAGAATAAATATATTATTGTTTCGGCCCACCGGGAAGAAAATATCGATGATAAAGAAAATTTTATGTCTTTAATGAATGCGATAAATAATATTGCGGAAACTTATAAGTTGCCAGTAATTTATTCAACGCATCCCCGCAGTCAAAAATTCATTGACGCCAGAAAATTTAAGTTTCATCCATTAGTTAGAAATTTACCGCCTTTTTCTTTTAGTGATTATAATCACTTGCAGATGAATGCGTTTTGTGTGCTTTCTGATAGCGGAACATTATCTGAAGAAAGTTCAATTTTGGATTTTAATGCTGTTTTAATCAGAACTTCAACTGAACGGCCGGAGGTTTTAGATAAAGGCACAATTGTTGTCGGTGGCATTGATGAAATTAGCATCAGGCAAGCTGTAGAAGTTGTTACATCGATGAAAAAGAATAAGGAGCTAGTTGTTTTGGCAGATGATTATCATGATCTTAATGTTTCCGCAAAAGTGGTTAAAATAATTCAAAGTTATACGTCTATTATCAATAAAACGATTTGGATGAAACGATGAAAAAGATATTGTTTGTTTCACCGCATCTGATTGCTGGTGGTGTAGAAAGAGCATTACTTAATTTAATTAATATTTTACCAGAGGAAGAATATAATATACATCTCTCATTAGTTCATTTTAATGGTAAATTCCTTAATCAAATTCCTGATAAGGTGATATTAAAATATTTTCCTATCACTAAAGAGCAAGCTTTTATCCTTACTTGTGGAGGGGCTAAGGCAACAATGAAATATCATTTGAAAAAGAAAAGAATGATTAAGGCATTTAAAGTTTTCATCAAAAAAATATTTGGAGATGTAATTGCGGAATACAATGGTAACTTTAAAAAATTGCCAGTTGCTGAAGAGGTTTATGATGTTGCAGTTTGTTATCATATGCATATGCCTTTTATTGTTAAATATGTGGCAGAGAAAGTTACTGCTGGTAAAAAGTTTATTTTCATCCATAATGATTTTTTGACAACAGGATTTAAAGTGCAAAAATTAACTACGCCTTTAAAGCAATTTGATAATTACTTTTGTGTCGGTCAGGATATTTACAATGAATTTACAGAAATTTTTCCAAAATGGAAGGCTAAGACATCAGTCTTCTATAATGTAATTTCAACTAAAAAAATTCATGATACGGCAAATAAAGGTGCAGGTTTTCTTGATGAATTTAGTGGAACCAGAATTTTGACAATTGGCAGGCTAAATGCCCAAAAAGGTTTTTTTCTGGCAATAGACGCTGCTGAAAAATTGTTGGAAAAGCAAATTAATTTTCGCTGGTATGTCTTAGGTGAAGGAGAACTTAAAGAGGAATTGCTAAGTCTCATTAAAGTAAAAAAACTTGAAAAGCACTTTCTGCTTTTAGGAATTACCGATAATCCCTATGGTTTTATGAAGCAGTGTGATATTTATGCTCAGACATCTTTACATGAAGCCTATTGCACAACCATAAATGAAGCTAGAATTTTGCACAAGCCAATTGTTACGACTGATGTTGCGGGGGCTGCAGAAATGCTTGATAATGGTAAATTAGGAATTATTTGTCAAAAGGATGCCACTGAGATTGCAGAAAGTATTAAATTGCTGATCCAGAATAAGAAATTACGTTTGGAATTTACGGCTAATTTACAAATGCTCAATATTGATACTGCCGATAAGGCTTTAGAAATACTAGCTAAGGCAATTGATTAATAAAATTATTACGAATTAGGTGATAAATTTTGAAAATATTACTAATAAATTCAGTATGTGGAATTGGCAGCACAGGGCGAATATGCACTGATATTTATCAGGCTTTAGAAAAAGAAGGCCATAAATGTACGATTGCTTATAGTAGAGGAAATCCAAAAGGATTTGACACTATTAAAATTGGTAATAAATGGGATGTTCGTTTTCATGCCTTAAGATCGAGAATTACTGATAGACAAGGATTTTATTCGAAGCAAGCAACCAAAAAGTTTGTTAAGGTCATCAAAGAAAGGCAATTTGACATTATTCACTTACATAATATCCATGGCTATTATCTAAATTTAAAGATTTTATTTGAAGCGCTCAAAAATTTAGAGGCTAAAGTTGTCTGGACATTCCACGACTGTTGGCCTTTTACTGGTCATTGTCCTCACTTTGAATTTGTTGGTTGTAATAAATGGTTGGAAAAATGTTATAAATGTCCACAAAAAAGCAGATATCCGAAATCAATTTTTCTTGATAATTCAACTAGGAATTACTTAGAAAAAAAGCGATTGTTTACTTCGCTAACTAATATTACAATAATAACACCATCAAAATGGTTAGAAGGTTTAGTCAGAAAGTCTTTTTTTAAAGAATATCCAATCTATACGATTAATAATGGTATCAATCTTGACATTTTTAAAAAGCGCAATTCTGATTTGCGAATAAAAGAAAAATTGGGCGATAAATTCATTGTTTTGGGAGTTACAGGCGTTTGGGATGAACGAAAAGGATTAAATGTTTTTATTGAATTATCCAAACTGCTCGATGAAAGTTATAAAATTATTTTAGTTGGTTTAACCGAGCAGCAAAAAAAACATTTGCCAAATAATATTATTGGGATTATAAGGACAGAAAACATTGAAAGATTAGCTGAAATTTATAGTGCTTCAGATGTCTTTTTGAATCCAACATTTGAAGACACTTTTCCAACAACAAATCTTGAAGCTTTAGCTTGCGGTACACCAGTAGTTACTTTTAATAGCGGAGGTAGTCCAGAAATAATAAACTCTCAATGTGGAATGATTGTCGATGTTAAAAATGCAGAAACATTGAAAGAAATCTTAGAAAACTTGAAAAATAGCAATTTTGAAACCGAATTATGCATTCAAAAATCTAAAAATTATGGTATAATTTCTATGGTGAATAACTACTTGGCAATTTATAGAGAACTTTAACGGAGATGTTTTCATGAAAATAACTTATTGTTGCAACTTTGTAAATCATCATATTGAAGTTTTTCTTTTTGAATTGTTTGCGATTTTTAAAGAGAATTTTACTGTTATCGTTACAATGGCTCTTCCCGAAGAACAGAGAAATCTTGGTTATGATGAGATGAATATTAAATATCCCTTTATTATTAAAAGTTATGAAAATAAAGAGGCCGAAAAAAAAGCTTTTAAGCTAGCTATTGAAAGTGAAGTAGTTATTTTTGGCATTATAATCGAAGATATAATCAAAGAAAGAAGAAATAAAATCAATTTTATTATTTCTGAACGCTTTTTAAAACAAACCTATTTGAAATTACTACATCCATTATATGTACTTAAAATATTAAAGCGTCATGGTTTCAGAAAAAATAAAAATTCTTTTTTGTTGTCAGCAAGCGCTTTTGCTGCATTTGACTTTTCTTTGTTACGTCTTTATAAAAATAGAGCTTATAAATTTGGCTATTTTCCGGAAGTAAAGAATTATAATCTGGAAAGTCTTTTTTTAAGAAAAATAAACCCTAAGCCCAAAATCTTGTGGTGCTCACGTTATTTAAAATTAAAGCATCCGGAAAAAGTTATCGAATTAGCTGAACAGTTATTGCAAAAAGGAATGGAATTTGAAATAAACATGGTTGGTTCTGGTCCTTTAGAAACGAAGATTAAAACATTAATCGCCAAAAAGCAATTAACTGACTATATAAAACTTCAAGGTGCTGTTTCATATCATGAAGTGAGAAGTTTTATGGAGGAAGCAAATATCTTTATTTTTACTAGCAATCGTAATGAAGGTTGGGGAGCGGTTGTTAATGAGGCAATGGGGAGCGGTTGTGCAGTTATTGCCTATCATTTAATCGGTTCGGTTCCTTTTTTACTTCACCACGACAATAATGGTTTGATTTATCGTCATGATAAAGAATTGCTTGATTATACGATTAAGTGTTTACAAGATGCTGATTATTGTAAAAAACTAGGTTTCAATGCTCTAAAAACGATAACTGAAGTTTGGAATGGTAAAAAAGCAGCTAAAAATTTCATTAAATTACTTGAGGGAAAGCTTAATAATCAAAAAGATAGTATTACGGAAGGTCCTTGCTCGAAAGCCCCTAGAATCAGACATGACTGGTTTCTTAAAACAAAGGGCAATATTGAAGGTATTAAAGAAAATTGAGGAAAGAGTGATTTCATGCAAGATAATGTTGCTTTTATTATTTTAAATTATAAAAACTCTGTTGATACAATAATTTGTGTGAAATCAATTTTTGAGTATAGTCCAAATAGTAAAGTTGTTGTTGTCGATAATGGCTCTAAAAATAATAGCTTAGAAAAAATTATTAAAGAGTTTTCTGAAGATGATCGTTTACATTTTGTTGCGCTGGAAAATAATCTTGGTTTTTCTGCTGGCAATAATGTTGGTTGTCAATACGCCCGTGAAAAATTAAATCCAGACTTTTATTGTGTATTTAACAATGATACTTATATTGACGATTATGATTTCAGTAGAAAACTTTATAATAAATACGAAGAAACTAATTTTGATGTTTTAGGTCCGAAAATTTGGAACATTGTTAGGGAATTTAACCAGAATCCATCAATAGTTTTGAATTCATTAGAGGATGTAAAAGCAGCTCTTAAGAGACATAAGATGCTAAATAAATACCTTTATTCTTTTTTTCCAATTAGCTATTGGCTCAGAAATAAAATGATTAAAAGCAGAATTGGTGTTGAAGGCTTAAATGGGGCAGCACTAATTTTTTCTAAAAAATATAGTGATAAATTTGAAGAATTATTTTATCCAGGTGTTTTTCTTTATTGTGAAGAGGATTTATTACAGTTTAGAAGAACAAAATATGACTTGATTTTTGCTTTTGATTTCGACATCTGCGTTTTCCACAATCATAGTGCCACAACAAGAAAAATGACTAAAAGCACGGTTAAAAAATGGAAGTTTCAACATCAGGAAATTGGTAAAAGCTTAAAGTTTGTTGAATCAGTCTATAATAAAGATTTGTAGGATAAAATCATGATAGCAATTTTCTTATCTTATTATCTCTTACTGGTTTTGTTGCTGCTTATAACGATAACATATCAAGGAAAAAAATCTAAAATTGCTGTCATTCTGATTTTTTTGGCACTCGCCTTATTAGTAGCAATCAGACCACCGCAATCTGTTCCTGACACTGAAGCTTATCGCAATCATTTTTTAGAGGCAAGTTTAAACCATTTTTTTAGAAATATCAGGCGATTGCGCTTTGAAGTTGGTTATGAATTTTTGACCGCTTTCTTTAGAACTGTTTATGGCACTAACAGTCGCTTATTTTTCGGAACTATCGCATTAATAAATTTTTCCTTAATAACTTTCTTTCTGTGTAAAGCCTATGATTTTTTCAGAGTAGGGAAAGAGTTTAATGTTAATAAACAGAAATTTGTTCTTTATTCTTTAATCATTTATTTAGCTTTTTATGGAGCTTATTCAAATATGATTGTATTAAGATCAGGACTGGGAATAAGCTTCTTTTTTGGAAGTTTAGTCTATTTGAATAAGTCAAAGTTTAAAGGGCTGATGTTATTTTTAATCGGGTTTTCCTTTCATACCAGTATTATTTTTGGCTTGATAGGATTGATACTTTTTTTATTAAAAATAAAGAATCAAAAAGTCTTGATTTTTTGGTGGTCATTGATTGTTTTAATCTATTTTAGTTTTATCAGTTTTTATATTATTCCTAATATCTTGGAATATGCTGTTACATTGCCATTTTTGTCTAGATACGCCTTTTATGTTAATGAGCTTGCGTTTGCTGACTTAAATATTTCTTGGAAATTTATAGTTAATTTAATCTTTGCTTTCATAATTATTATGCAAAATAAATTGAGTTTCCTAGAAAGAAAGTTTATCTTGATTTTATTGGCTGCTTTAACTATCCAAAGTATATTAAGTAGTTTAGTTTTAGTGGAAAGAATATCCGATATCTTTATGGCATTTCACTTTATTTTATTAGGTTATTATTTTGCTAGAAGAAGCAGTAATTCATTGTTTTTCTTGTGTAAAATCGGTTTTGTTGTTAGTATTTTATATATATTTGTAATTAGAATTATATTTTAAGATGAAAGGTATGATTAACTATGAAAGGAATTATTTTAGCTGGTGGAAGTGGAACCAGATTGCATCCTCTAACCCAAATAACCTCTAAGCAGCTGCTTCCGGTTTATGATAAACCAATGATTTATTATCCGCTCTCAACTTTAATGTTGGCAGGAATTAAAGAAATTCTAATAATATCTACGCCAACTGATCTTCCTGGTTTTAAAAAATTATTAGGTGATGGAGCCCAACTAGGCGTTAATATTTCTTATTGTGAACAACCGTCACCAGATGGCTTAGCTCAAGCTTTTATTATTGGTGAGGATTTTATCGGTAATGATGATTGTACATTAATCCTTGGTGATAATATATTTTATGGGAACGGCTTGTCAGCAATTTTAAAAGAGGCGGTTAAAAATAATAAAGGCGCAACCGTTTTTGGTTATTTTGTCAATGATCCGGAAAGATTTGGGGTTGTTGAATTTGATGCAGGCAATAAAGTTGTTTCAATTGAAGAGAAGCCGCTTAAACCTAAATCCAATTATGCAGTAACAGGTCTGTATATCTATAATAATGATTGTGTTAAATTAGCCAAAGCCCTTAAGCCAAGCAAGCGTGGCGAATTAGAAATAACTGATTTGAACAAACTATATTTAAAGAATAATCTTCTTGATGTAAAACTTCTGGGTAGAGGATTTGCCTGGTTAGATACTGGAACTATGGATAGCTTGCTTGAAGCTTCCAACTTTATACAACTTTTAGAAAAAAGACAAGGTATTAAAATTTCAATACCAGAAGAAATAGCATACATCAATAAATTTATTTCTAAAGCAGACTTAGAAACCGCAGCACAAAGATATGGAAAATCGAGTTATGGTCAATATCTTCAAAAAATTATTGACGGAAAGATTCAATATTAGGAGGCCTTTATGAAATTACTTGTTACAGGTGGTGCTGGCTTTATCGGCACAAATTTTGTTTATTATATGTTAAATGAGCATCCAAAATATAAAATAGTTTGTCTTGATTTATTAACTTATGCTGGTAACTTAACAAATTTAGATGAAGCTATGAAAAATAAAAATTTTAGTTTTGTCAAAGGTGATATAGCAGACAGAGATTTTATTTATGCTTTATTTGCTAAGGAAAAATTCGACATAGTTGTTAATTTTGCGGCTGAAAGTCATGTTGACAGATCGATTCTTGAACCGGAAATTTTTCTAAAAACGAATATTTTAGGAACACAAGTATTAATGGACGCTTGCCGTAAAAATGGTAATATTCGCTTTCATCAGGTATCAACGGATGAGGTATATGGCGATTTGCCACTTGATAGAAAAGACCTATTATTTAAGGAAACAACGCCTATTCATACTTCAAGTCCTTATAGTGCTTCTAAAGCCGGTGCTGATCTTTTAGTTCAAGCTTATCATCGAACATTTAACTTGCCTATTACGATTTCAAGATGCAGTAATAATTATGGTCCTTATCAATTTCCGGAAAAACTTATTCCTTTAATGATTATCAATGCCTTGTCAGATAAAAAGTTACCTGTATACGGCAAAGGTGAAAATGTCCGTGATTGGCTTTATGTCGATGACCACTGTATTGCAATTGATTTAATTATTCACAAGGGTAAAATAGGGGATGTCTATAATATTGGTGGCAATAATGAAAAAACAAACATGGAAGTTATCAAATTAATTTTAGATAAATTGAAAAAACCTGAAAGTTTGATTAATTATGTAACAGACCGCTTAGGTCATGACTTACGATATGCAATTGATCCAACAAAGATTACTAGTGAATTAGATTGGCAACCAAAGTTGAATTTTAAGACAGGCATGGATGTTACTTTAGACTGGTATCTTAAAAATGATAAGTGGTGGCAGGATATTCTTAAAATAAAAGAATAGTTAAGAGGAAAACAAAATGAAAGTTGAAAAGACTAAAATTTCTGGTGTCCTTATTATTACGCCAAAAGTTTTTGAAGATAGTCGCGGTTGGTTTATGGAAACTTATACAACCAGAGTAAAAGAATTATCGAGAATTGATTTTGTACAGGATAATCATTCTTTATCTAAAGAGAAAAATACTTTTCGAGGGTTGCATTTTCAGAATCATCCGTACGCTCAATCGAAATTGGTTCGCTGTATAAAGGGAAGCATTTTGGATTTTGCGATTGATTTACGTGAAGATTCTGAAACTTATCTGCAATCTATCTCCGTTGAGTTAAATGAAACAAATAAGCAAATGCTTTTTATCCCTAAAGGTTTTGCTCATGGTTTCTTAACTTTAACCGATTATGCAGAAGTTACGTATAAGGTTGATGATCTTTATTCCTATAATCATGATCGTTCTTTATCTTATAAAGAACCAAAGTTAAATTTAGGATTAACAGAAAATCTGATTCTCTCAGATAAAGACGCTAAAGCATCTTTACTTGCTAATCTAAAGGTTAATTTTGCGACTAAAATTCTTGTGACTGGTGCTAATGGTCAATTAGGCTATGATGTTTGTAAATTATTAGCCAAAAAAGGGATTATCTTTTGTGCGGCCGATATCAATGATTTTGATATAACTGATCAAAAAGCGACACAAAATTTTGTCTCCAAATATAAACCAGATATAATTATACATTGTTCGGCTTATACAGCTGTTGATAAGGCAGAGGAAGATAGAGAAAAGTGTTATGCAGTAAATGTTATTGGCACAAAGCATATAGTTTCTGAGGCAAAAAAGCTGAACGCAAAATTTATTTATCTTTCAACGGACTATGTTTTTAGTGCTAATAATAATCTAGAAATTTCTGAATCAGAAAAACCTAAAGCGATTAATTATTATGGCGAAACTAAACTTGAAGGCGAAAAGTTGGCATTAGCATATGATAAAAGTTTTATTGTCAGAACGAGTTGGGTATTTGGTAAAAATGGCAGTAATTTTGTTAAGACAATGCTAAATTTAGCTAAACAAAAATCAGAACTGCAAATCATTGATGACCAGATTGGTTCCCCAACTTATACCGTTGATTTAGCAAAGGCTTTAGTTGATTTGGCTTTTACTGAAGCCTATGGTATCTATCATATTACTAATGAGGGTTTTTGTAGTTGGTATGAATTTGCAGAATTTATCCTAAGTTCTGCAAAAATTAATGTAAGTCTAAAAAAAATATCGACATCTGAATATAATGCTAAAGCCAAAAGACCACATAACTCTCGTCTTTCAAAAGCGATGCTAGATAAAAATGGCTTTACTAAACTACCCGAATGGAAAGAGGCAGTTTTAGCTTACTTGAAAGAAATCTAGTTTATAGCACATTATAAGGGATGAGAAAATGATTAAGACAAAACGAAGCATAATGAACTTAACACTAAATATTTTAATGGTTATTGTCAATTTGGCAATAGCCCTTTTAGTTACCAGAGAAGTAATTGGTTTTTATGGCTCGGATTTTAACGGTGTGACTAATACAATCGGCCAAGTTATTATGGCGTTATTGATTATTGAAGCTGGATTTGGTGTTTCCGCAACCGTTGCTTTATATCGACCAATCGTCGAAAGTGAACAAGAACAAATAGAAATAATTCTTTCAACGATTAAAAAAGTATTTAGAAAAATCGGAATTTTCTTTTTTTTAACTAGCTTGATAGTTGTCTTTCTCTTTCCGCTATTAATCAATAGCGGACTTGGCTATTTTAATATCATGTTGATATTTTTTATGACAATTTTCCCAATTGCTCTTAGATTATTTCTTTCGTCCAAGTATTTATGCTATTTTGAGGCTAGACAACAGGAGTACTATATAATTCTATATAATTTGATTTTTACTTGTATAACAGCTATAGTTTCATTCATAATGATTTTTCTGAGAACCGACTTCTTAGCTTTTAAATTTGCGGTTATGGCAGTCAATATTGTTAATGGTTTGGGAATAATTGTTTTATTTAGGATTCTGTTTGGTAAGATGAACTTAAATAGAACACCAGACTATTCTTTAATAAAAGGCACAAGGGATTTACTGATAAGTAAAGTTGTTTCAGTAATCCACCTATCAGCGCCAGTAATCTTTATGGCTGTCTTTATTTCTTCATATATGGCAAGCATTTATTCAGTCTATATGTTGGTAATAACAAACCTTAAGAATGTTGCGAATGCAATTATAACTGGACCAAGAAACGCTATCGGCCAAACTATTATAGATGATGATCAGGAAAAATTGTACAATATTTTTAAAAGATATAATTATATTGTTATTGTACTTACCACAATTCTATATACGATTGCGGCTATCACAATAATGAGTTTTATTAGGATTTATACTCAGAATTTTTCTGATGCAGAAAATTATATAATACCCGCTTTCGCTATCTTGGGAATTATAATTGCGATGATTGAAGCTATTCATGTGCCAAGTGGAAATATAATTTTATTATCAGGAAGGTTCAAAGTTAGAAGAAATATCCAGATTATTGCCGCAATAACAATGCTTGTTTTGATTTCTCTTGGAACCGTTGTGCTGGCTGAAATCGGCATTCTTTTAGGAATTTTGATTGCTAATCTTTTAATGGCTCATATTGAAATAATCTATACATTCCGGAAATACTTTAATAAAAATTTATTTTGGTTTCTAAAATTAATATCGATTCAATTATTGACTTGTCTTGCTTTGATTTTTATTGGATTACAATATGTTCCAGAAATTAATAATTTTATTAATTTTTTTATAGTAGCCGCAATCTCTGCAATAGTTGTAGTTAGTTGTTTTGCGATTATCAATTTTATTTTTTTCTCAAAAGAAGTAAAAGAAATAATAAATATGCTTTTGAGAGTTTTTAAGCTGAAGAATTAAGGAGCTAATATGTTAATAACTGCTAATACAAAAGTATATATATTCTGCCCGGCTCATGCCCAGTCAGGTGGTCCAGAGGCTTTACATCAATTAAGGTTTTATTTAGAAGCATGTAATCTTGAAAGTTATCTGGTTTATTATAATAAAGAAAACAATAATCTAACGCCAGCCCGTTATGAAATTTATAATCCTAAGGTTTTGGAATTAGAGGATATTATAGATAACCATGAAAATATCATGATTGTGCCGGAATCAAATACAAGGTTATTGCTTGGCTATCAAAATCTTCAAAAAGCTATCTGGTGGCTTGGCATTAGTGCCAATGATATTTTTATGTTTAAAAAAAATTTTAAGAATCTTATCAAGAAGTTTATCAGGAAGCGCTTATCCAAAAAATATGTTAATAATGTATACAATTTATGCGGTTCTAAATTTGCTTATCAATTTTTGGAAAAAAAGAAAATCAAAAATATTCATTATTTGGTAGAGCCAATAAGCCGTGATTTTTTATTGGATTCAAGCGAAATTTGTTTAAAAGCCAGTAATCGGGTAGATACAGTACTTTATAATCCCTCAAAACCTTCAGAAACCCTAACTAAATTATTGAAGTCAGAAAGGATAAAGTTTATCCCACTTAGAGGTTATACACCACAAGGATTAGCTGAACTTTTTAGAAGCAGTAAGCTCTATATTGATTTTGGCGAATTTGGTGGACCTGAGCGTTTGCCAAAAGAAACTGTTTTTTTTGGCATGATGATTTTAGTTGGTAAACAAAACGCAGCTACCAATGATTTTGATGTTGCAATACCGGAAAAATATAAACTTTCTGGCTTCAATGACATAGAAAATATTGAAAAGCAAATTTTAGAACTTTTAAGAAATTATGAAGATGCAGTTAATGATTTTGCGTCTTTCAGACAAAAAATCATGATGCTTGAAGCTAATTTTATCCAGCAGATAAAAGAAATTTTTCTTAAAAACTAAACATTTTTTGGAAAAAGAATTATACAGCTTTAAAGCAGTTATATTTATAAAAATAAAAATATAAAGTTATTTATCTAATTATGCCTTTCCTTTCTAGTCGGTAAATGATATAATAATAGAGTAAATCAATTGTTTTCAAAGGGATGTCTTATATGATTATTACAGCTTGTATTTATAACTATCATTACGAAAGTAAGTATTTTTCGGTAAAAATAAAAGGCGGATTGGTCTTTTTCTATATGCAACAAAGCACGATAAAAAAATTTGGCCGTTATTTATATAAAGGTCGTTTTATTTCGTTTGAGTATGACGAAGCAAAAAAGAAAATTGTTGAAGGCAAGACCGCTCATCCAGTAATTAATATTATCAAAATCATTAAAAATCGTCAATATCGACAAGAAGTATATTATGATCTTTCTAACATTCAGAAAGGAATCAAAAATTTAATTAATGAACTCGACAATTTAATGTTTCTAGATTTTGAACTTTCTATGCATGATTTTGATATGCCAGCTGACTTTACTGCTGAAATTATTCAGGCAGGAATTGTCATTTGCAATAAGGACTTCAATATTTTAGAATATATTAGGATGTCTGTAAAACCATCGGTTTTTAAACTTAGTAAAAGAACTAAGAAATTTCTATCAATCGATTTTGAAAGTGTCAATCAATGGGATAATTATGAAAGCTTTTATCACGTTTTCAAAGGATTAATTGCAAAATATAGTCCAAATATTATTGTTTGGGGCCGAAACGATATTCTATCTTTAAAAGATTCCTATGAACTTAATCAAGTTCCTAGCTTAGCAAACGAAACAAACTTTATTAATCTTTTACAGCTTATCAAAAACTATTACAATGTCAAAAATGATATAGGGCTATTTAGGGCTTATGAACGTTTTACGGGGCAAACCAGAAGCGCACAAAGTCATGATGCCCTAGAAGACGCGACAGTAACGCTTAATGTTTTCCGTACTTTCAAAAACCTGATTAATAATGGTGATTATAAGAAGATTTCCTTTGATAATCCGAAAACGGAAACTAAAGAAAAATGAGTTACTTTATTTTAAAAGTTTGCATATTAAACCGACCGACTTTGAATCGGCTTTTTGATTATTATGCCAAAGAAACTGTTGAACCAGGTCAAATTGTAGAAGTCGAATTTAACAAATCAATGCTTAAAGCTTTAGTAATCGAAAACAAAGAAACAAAAGTTATTGAAGGTATTAAGCCGATTAGCGCTACTACTGAACAAAAAGTTGACGAAGAAGTTATCTCTTTATTAAAAATGCTTGTTAAAAAATACTTTTTTTCTTATAGTCAAGCCATTAAAATCCTCTTTCCTAAAAAACAGTTGCCTTTAAATGCTTTTAATAACTTACTAAAAAATAGTGGTTTTCAAACTTTTTATTTAAAAGAAAGTCTTGGAAGCTATCTAGAAAAAAATAGCAATTTTTTAAAGAATTATCAGGAAGTTTTAATTGTTTGTCCTGATTTAAGAAGCGTAAAACAAACAAAGTTATTAATTAAAGATAAAAATGCCTCGGTTATTCATAAAAATGAAATTGGCCTTATTTATCCTAATGTCGACTTAATAATAATTAGAGAGGTGACAAATTATCGTTATCGGATTAATAAATTTAATCCAATCGAAACACTTGAGCTTGCTAGTTTTAAGGCAAGATTTAGAAATATTCCATTGATTTTAGAAGATCGGGAGTTTACGGTTAATCTGTATAAAGCTTTTCTCGATAAAGAAATAAAACTTTTCAATGATTTTGAAATTATTGATGATAAACCATTAATTCATTTAGTTGAAATGAACCAAGAACTACAAAAAGGTAATATTTCTTTGATAAGCGAAAACTTAAAAAGAATAGTTGCTGATAATATCTTGCAAACAAAACGGTCGTTATTAGTGCATCCTTTTAAAGGTTATGCCCATTTGATTGCTTGTCGTAGTTGTGGCGAAGTCATTAAATGTTCTCTTTGTCTAAAAGTACTTGCTTATCATAAAGAAAATAATATGATGAGTTGCTCCTGTGGATTTAAGAAAGAAGGGCTAGATAATTGTTTGGCATGCGATAATAAAACCTTTATTGAAAGTTATCCTGGCCTGGAGCAATTTCAGGAAGAACTTAAAAACCATTTTCCTAAAGCGCAAATTGTTATCGCTGATTTTAAAGAAAAATGGAAGAACGCAGATATCGTGTTAACGACTGATATTGGCTTAAGCACTAAAGATTTTTCGTTAGTTGGTCTTTTAAATTTTGACTTTTATAACAATTTAAAGGATTTTAATTCTAAAGAGCGCTGTTTTCTAGATTTAAGAACTGTCATCAATAATCTAAACGATAAAGAAAAGCAAACAGACTTAATAATTCAAGCTTTTAATTTTTGTAACGATGCCTTAGAATTTGCGCTTAACAATGACTTTGAAGGTTTTTATGAGGAAGAAATTGCTAATCGCGAAAGAACTCATACTTCTCCTTTTAGGAATAGCTTGAAACTGGAAATCTATGGTCCAAAAAGAGAAGCTAAAGCCCTGGATATTTTCTTTGAATTACAAAAAGATAAGCTTTTAAGAGTATTAAGGCCACTTTCTTCCAAAGTAAAACAAAAGTGTCAGGTAATAATAATTAATTATCCGCCTGATTATCCGTTCGAAAGGCAGTTGCAAGGCTTGACTGAAAAATATAGCGGAATAAGTTTTTTAGTGGAAAGAGTATCCTAATGGTGTTTTTGGGTCCTAATTATTGTATAATATTTAATAAGGTGAGATGAATTATGGGTTTAGAAAGTGGAATTAAAATTATTAAAATCCTGGAAAATAATGGCTATGAAGCTTTTTTTGTTGGTGGAGCAGTCCGTGATTATTTATTAAAAAGGGAAATAAAGGATATTGATATCACAACTAACTGCTTACCTGATAAAGTATTGGAATTATTTAAGGGTGTCGAAACTGGCAAGAAGTATGGCTGTGTAACGGTTTTTCAAGATGGCTTTTCCTTTGAAGTAACAACTTATCGTTTTGATGGTAAATATATTGATTCCCGTCATCCTAACGAAATTAGTTTCGCTTCCGATGTTAAAGAAGATATTGCCAGAAGGGATTTTACTGTCAATGCGCTTTTGATGGATAAAAATTTTAAAGTTTATGATTATGTTAATGGCTTAGAGGATTTAAAAAACAAAATGCTTCGGGCAGTCGGTAACCATCATGAACGCTTTAAAGAAGATGCCTTAAGACTCTTAAGGGCGATTTATTTCGCTGTAAAACTAGGATTTACTCTTGAAGAAAAAACTTTTGCGGCTATAAAAGAGGATGCCAATTTAATTTCTAAAATTGTTGGTGAAAGAGTAATTCTGGAATTAAAAAAGATTTTTGAATATGGAAAAATAACTGAAATAATTTTTTTATTGCAGGAAACTAATCTGGCTGAATTTATTCCAAATCTTAAAGTAGGAATTACTAAATTAATTAATTCGAAAAATCTGGAAGCAATGGACTTTCATCAATTTATGGCTTTAATTTTTTATCTTAATCACGAAAACTATCAAAATTATTGGCGCTTTTCCAATAAGGAGTATAGCGAATTTAATAGTATTTTTAATTTGGCTTTTGTTACAAAAGCAGATAGTTTCAATAACTTATTAGTTTATACTTATGGGAAAAAACTTTGTTTGACTGCCAATAAAATTAATCGTATTCTCTATCAATCACCAGATCAAAGTGCTCTTATCGAAAAAATTGATGAAAAGCTGCCAATTAAGAAAACTTGTGAACTTAAGTTTAAGGGCGGCGAACTCATTAGTTTATATAATTTAAAGGGTGTCCAGTTTATTGGGGCCATCGTTGATGATATTAAGTTTCAAGTTATTAACCATATACTTAAAAATGATTATCAGGAAATCAAAACTTACGTCGAAAATAAATATTTAGGCGGTGTTCTTTTTGACAAAAAAGTTTGATTGTTACCTTGATACTTTTCAAATAATTACCATAATTCTTCATAAGTCTTATCGGAAGAGTTTAATGAAATTATTTTTGTCAGATGTTGATTTACAAACAGAACTGAAAATTCAAGAAATTTATGAGAGTGATGATTATATTAAGTATGCGGCTATTACGGTTGATAGTCTTGCTTTAAATCAGGACTATTATTTAACGGACGATCTAGGTACTAAGGCTTATCTGCAGATTGGTGCAGTCACTAGAAATCCTTTATTTGACCAACTTATTTCTTATAATGGTCCACTAGGGATATCTTATCATAATCAGAAAACGGATTTTAGACTCTATTCGCCAGTAAGTAAAAAAGTAGAAATAGAATTATTAAGTCCCGAGGGAAATTTTGCAGTTTATCCACTTAAACATTTTTTTGGTTGTTATCAAGTGACAATTAATGGTAATCTGGATAAATATCGCTATCGTTATCGAATAAACATTAATAATCAGGAAGTGCTGACCCTTGATCCATATGCAGTTGCCAGCGATGCCAAAAGAGATTATAATTATATTATTGATTGGCAGAAGAGCTATCAGTTTAAATATCCAAGACCTGAATTTAGCGGTAAAGCGACAGATATGGTGATTTACGAGGCAAGCATTCGTGATTTAACTAGTAAGACAAATTTGCCAAAAGAAGTGAAAGGAAGCTTTAAAGGCTTGCTGCAAGCCCCAAAAACAACCTCTGGTCAAGATACAGCTTTAGAATATATTAGCTCTCTTGGTATTACTCATCTCCAGCTTTTACCGATTTTTGATTTCAATAGCGATGGTACCGATTATAATTGGGGTTATAATCCGGAACAATATAATATTCCATATGGTTTTTATAGTAGTAACCCCAATTGTCCTTACACTAGAATTAATGAGCTTAAGCAATTTATTGACCGAGTTCATCAGCTAGGAATGCGGGTTTCGATGGATGTCGTTTTTAATCATGTTTATGATCTTGAGTCTTTTTCTATGCAAAAGTTAGTACCTGGGTATAGTTATCGTTATGATAAGACAAATTTAAGAACTAACAGTTCCGGCTGCGGCAATGATTTAGCTACGGAAAGAAAAATGATCAGAAAACTGATTGTTGATTCAATTTGCTTCTGGAGCGAAAAGTATGCAATAAGCGCCTTTCGCCTTGATTTAATGGGATTAATTGATATTGAAACTTTAAATGAAATCAAACGGGCAGTAAACAAATATGATTGTGGAATTATGCTTTATGGCGAAGGTTGGAATATTGAATCTACTTTGCCAATAACGGAAAGAAGTACAATTGAGAATCAAGAAAAATTACCTGGGATTGCTCATTTTAACGACAGATTTCGTGATTTAATAACAATTAATTTGGCAAATACACTTAAAGGTGTTAAGGAATTATTTTTAGGCTCACCAAGCCTTTTTTCCAGCCCCGCAAAAAGCATTAATTATGTTGAATGTCATGATAACAAAACACTTTTTGACTATTTATCAGTAAATAACAAGGAAAACATTTATGATTTTCATCGACTAAGCACTCAGTTGGTTTTATTAGCCCAAGGAATTCCTTTTATACATGCCGGACAGGAATTTTACAGAACTAAACAAGGTAGCGATAATTCCTATCAGGAAAGTGATGAAATCAATGGCATTGACTGGGAAGAAAAGGATAAATATTTAGAATATAGTCAAATGGTTAAAGATTTAATCACAATCCGCAAAAAATATCCATTATTCAGAATATCAAAATTTTCAGCTATTATGGAAAGAATAAGCTTTATTGATAAACTTTCCGACAGTAATCACCTAGTTTTTGATTTAAAAGCTAAAACTTATCAGTTTCGCTTAATTATTAAGAATAATTATCACAATTATATGTTAAAATATTTACAACCTGTCTATAATATTTTCGACGGAAAAAGAAAAGTCAGGATTAAGGGAACAAATTTTAATTTGACTTTTCCTGCAATTTACATTTATCAACTGGAGGTTTAATCATGGAAAAATTCTACGCAAGAGTTAATGGCTTTAACCAGAATAAAGATCTCGTCAGCGTAATCGTTGAAACAGTACCTAAAAAAGTATTCGGAATCCGGATTGTCAGAGAGCAAATAGAGTTACTAAAAGTTGGTTATATTTATTTTATGGAAACAGAAAGTTTTGAGCGTAAGCCAGGAGAGCTTTCCTTACGTCTTTTGAACTTCGAGGAAATATTTGGCAAAGAGCCTGATACGGCTATTGAAGAAGCATTGAAAGCCTTCTTTCCTGAGTGTGAAGGTCTTATTGAAAGAATGAATGAAATTAATAAGTTTGTTGACAAAATTAATAATGTGATTTTAAAGACAATCACAAAAAAACTTTTAAAGCGCTACTCACCAACTTTCTTTTATTATCCGGCGGCCTCAAGAATGCATCACAATTATTTGGGTGGCTTAGCTAGACATACTTTAGGAATGCTTAAGATGTCGGAATCACTTAAAGTGCTATATTCGGAAATAAATAATGATATTTTAATTTCGGGAATTGTTTTACATGATATTATGAAAATAAAAGAATACAAGACGCCATTAGAGCCAGAATTTACTAAAGAAGGGCATCTTTTAGGTCATATCCCTTTAGGAGTTGCAGAAATCACTAAAGAGGCGTTAAGAAATGGTTTTGAAGATTCTGAAGAGGTATTGTTGCTTCAGCATATGATGATCTCTCATCACGGGCAGCTGGCTTTTGGCTCTTCTAGGAAACCAGCTTTTATTGAGGCTTTTATTTTGCATATGCTAGATAATATGAATTCAAAACTAACAGCGATTACCGATGCATTGAAAAAGACAAGTGATTTTACTTTCAGTGAAAATGTTGCGGCGGCTGAAAAAACTAGCTTTTATAAACATGGTATAAAATAACTAATAAATTAAGTGTATTAATCATCCAAAACGGATGATTTTTTATTTTTAAAATCGGTTTAAAATAAGTAATTTTTATGGAAAATATTTTTATTGAGTACTATATATGCTAGTATTGAGTATGCTAATACTCGTAATAGCATTTTATGCCGAAAAATGTCGTTTTTTCTTGACAAAGGTATCGTGCTATGTTATATTAGATATTAGTTTTTTAAAATTAAGGAGAAATATTATGAAAAAGATTTCAATAGTTGTTCTTGGTTGCCTGTTTTTATTACTATTAGTTGGTTGTAATAATAGTTACCGAGATCGGGTTGATGAGTTGGAATATGAAAATCAAACTCTACGTAGTCAATTAACCGAATTACAGAATGAGAATAAATCACTAAAAGATTCTTTGGCAGACAGAAACTTAAGAATTAGTGATTTGGAAAAAACCATCTCAGAATTAGAAGCTGATTTAGCATCCTCAAAAACATTGATTGCTGATCTTACAGCAGAAAGAGATGCTTTGCGATTAGAAGTAGCGGAATTATTACTTAAAATTGCCATACTTGATGAACAAATAGCTACCTTACTTGGACGCATAGATAACACGGTTTTTGTTTACTTTACTTTTGGTACCTTACCGACTTTATATGCTTCACTTCACTTTCTAAGTCACTCAAATCCGAGTTATGTTTTTTTCACAAGAAACGATACTTTTGATGTAGCCCAAATGCCTAATCACGTTACTCAAATCAGAGATGTAACTTATGGTACATTGCCATCTTCTGAAATTGCAGAAATTGCCCGTGAAACAATAGCCGAACTAGAAGAGGCTTATCACAGTCCAAATTTTCATTTCTTTGTAGATGATCTACGAGTATTATTACCATATTATGCTTTACTGAGAAATGAAATTCCAGAGAGTCGTTTTCGAATTACGTTACTATCAGATGGTGTAGGGACTTATGGAGGCATGTTTACTGGAAATGGCGTTGATAATCGTTTTGTTGGAGCGAATGGCTTTAATAACTGGCGCGACAGAAGAACTGATTTAAATGCTTTCTGGTTACCATTAATAAGTAGTGAAAACCAACTAACGGCGGCAAACTATGAGGCAATTTTACTTAATTTTGATTTGGCATACGTGGCTTCACAAAGGACAAATGTAGAATATTGGATGCAATTTCCAGAATTTGGCTTACTAAGAGACGATGTAATGCCAGAAGTCAGGGCTGAACTATTAAGAACAAACTTAGTAAAAGTAATGCCTTTTAATATGCTTGATCAACTAAGCCAGACTAGAAGAGATATCTTCTTTGATGCAACGCTCGGCAATCCGTCATTTGCGGTTGATGAAGAAGTTAGTTTAAGAACAATGCTTGATGGTTTATTTGACAGTGAAAAGCCAGTTATGATTATTAGCGGAACCCACTCGGGTGGCGTTAGTGGTGGCGGTTACGGAGTTCCAAGCTTCTTAACTGCTCTTGAAAATATTGTTGCGACATTTGGCGATGATTATGTTTTAATGTATAAGCCACACCCATCTTGGAATTCTTCATTGTCAGGAAATCAACCAGTAATTGATTTTATGGCAGAAAATGATATTTTTATCTTGCCACCTAGATTGCCAATGGAAGTATTGATGTGGGCCTACCCTAATGTTTTTATTGGTGGTTATTCATCATCGTTATATATGTCAGCTAGAGTCGAACAAGTAAGGTTTTCGATTGGTAACTTTGCTACTGGCGGAATCAACCATAACATTATGTACGTTCTTTATCAGTTTGGTTTCTTCGCTGATATGGATTATGCATTTTAATTAAATAAAACTACAAACCTGAGAGTGAACTTTCAGGTTTGCTTTTAGTTTATTTTCAAAAAAAACTTGACAAGTCATTCTATTAATGATATAATTAAAAATGAAAATGATTATCAATATTAAAAGGGGAATTCAATCATGTCAAATAATAAATACCGATCAATTATGAATGTAGATTTTCAATATGCGCACAGATTTATGAATTGGCCAAGAGAAGCCAAACATCTTCATGGGCATTCAGGATTATTATCAATTGAACTAGAAGATACTGTTAATCCTGTAACTGGTTTTGCCTTCCCATGTAAAGAAGCTCAAAAAATTGCCTGGGCGGAAGTTCTTGATAACTTTCATCATGCTACACTTTTTCAAGAAGGAGACCCACTTTTGGATGCAGTTATTGCTACATACCAAAAAGAAGGAATCGTTAACGATCCTAAGTACTGTGTTCCTCTTAAAAAGATTGATCATGAACTTGCTTGGTCATATCCGGAATACAGAATAGTTGTGACAAAGAAAGTTTCCACTTGTGAAAATCTTTGTGAACTATTTTATGAACTTCTTAAAGATAAGATGCCTATTAAAAAAATTACTTTCCGCTCATCATTAATGAATGCAGCGACTAAAGAATTTTAATTAACATTAAATAAAAAAATTGGCAACAATATTTAGTTGCCTTTTTGCTTTATGACTGAAGAAGTTATAATATTGACAAGATTTATAAATAATGATATAATAAAAACTCTTAGTAAATAACTTTTGAAAGTTGGAAATTATTATGAATAACTATAGTCAAAAAAGAGAAGCGATTCTTAAGGCTTTACAGTCCACTGATTCGCATCCTACGGCAGAAATGCTTTTTTTGACATTGCTAAAGGATTATCCGCAAATGGGTTTAGCTACAGTCTATCGGAATTTAAAATTATTTTGTAGAAATGGCGAGGCTGTTAGCGTAGGAATTATAAATGGCCAGGAACGCTTTGAGGCAAGGATTAATCAACATGGACATTTTATTTGCGATTCTTGTCATTCAATAATTGATGTTGACTTTAAATTAAATTTTTCGGATATATATGAACAAGTAACTTCAAAACTTAATGCTTCCATTGATTCACATAACTTAAATTTTCATGGTAAGTGCCAAAAATGTACAAAAATATAAACAAAAAAAATGCGTCTTCTCAAAAGAAACGCATTTTTTTATTAGCATTTTAGGCTAAACTGAAATTAAAGAAGTCCTGAAACCAGTTTTGCCATGGATTTAAATCTTCACGGCCAATAAATTGATATTCGGTAAACATATGAACCGAAACTTCAAAAGTACGAGCAAACAGTTGTTGATTATTACTACTAGCAAAAGTAATTCCATCAGTTTGACCATGTTGCTCCATTAAAATCGAGCGCAATATGAAGGATTGACTTATCGAATTTTCAAATCTATCAATAACTGGTCTAAACCAAGTATCCAAAGCTTGAATTACATGACCAGGCAGATTTTCAACGCCATTAGCGAAATGTCTTTCAGCCATATAAATTCGAACCTGATTTAAGCTAGGTGCTGTGCCTGTGTTATAGGCATTAATTCTTTCAATTAATTCACCTTCGGAATTAAAGATACCAACATTACTAAATTGTGGGTAACCGTCATCATCACGATCGTCTCTTTCTAAAAATTGAGCAGAAACTGGAGTTTGATGAGAAGTAGCGACTAATAAATGCCAGCCAAATCTTGATTGCGTTAAAGAGTAGAAATCAGTGCCTAATTCCTGCATAAACTGACCATGGAAGCGACCATTTTCTGCGAAACGCATGAAATCAAGCTGATCGATAAAATCTTCATCAAAGTTTAAAGCTGAAACATTTGTAATTGATCCTAAATCTTCAGTTCTGACTAATAAACCATCACGTTTAAATTCTGCCCAAACACATGATAATTGATGCGGTTCACGACGACATGATTCAGGATCTGGTGTAAAGCGCGTTGATTGATTAAGATTATTGATTATTTCATTAAAGGCATTAACATGACTTTGTCTGGAATTTCTTGTAAAATCATGAACCTGAGCCATTAATGCAAATACCCTTTCCTGAAAGTTAGCTAATTCGGTAGGATTAAGTGTATCCAAGAAATCCTGAGGATTATCTGGTTCGCCATCTTCATCCATATCAATGTAAATCAGGAAATGATGTAACGTAACATCATAAAATGAATTATAAAGGATATCAGAATATTTTAAGAATCTTTCATTCATGCCGTCAGCGCTAATCAAATCTTCTAAAAATATATCTAAAACTGCATTAGCTTCAAATGAATTAACAAAAGCCTCTTCTAAAGTTTCAGCTTGGAAATAAAGTCTTAGGAAAGCTTGTCTACCCATGCTTGCTGGTAAACCGTTAAAAGCGAAGAAGTCATTAGAAAAATTACGCATAATTACTTCAAAAGCTTCACGATGCCTTCTGATATCATCAGTTGTAATTCTTTGAACAAGACCTGTTTCCGGAGCTCTTAAAATGCGTTCAGTCAATAAACTTGAAGCAATATTACGACCATTAATTCTTTCCATTTCTTGGAAAAAAGCAAGTGGAGTAATATTATATTCAGCAGCCGCAACATGTAAATCATCGCAAGCTTCAATGACGATTCTAGCAATAAATTCATTACTTCTTTGTCTTGTTGTTGGATGCAAACGATTAGAAAGTGAAAACATTAAGTCTAAATCCGGATCAAAGATTGTAAGAGTGACTAACTCCATAAGACGATTTACTTGTTGGGTGATATAGGAAGCAGTAAGTCTTTCTTCAAATAATTCATCCCAGATTGTTTGACGCATTTCATCATTAAAATCACTTAATTCAGCATCAGTAAGTTTATAAACTAAGAAAACATTATCACCATAACTACGCGGAGCAGAAGTATAACGGAAGACACCACTAACATTTGCAGGTGGATCTACTCTTAATGATGAGTAAATGAAACTACGCAACGAAGAATTAAATCTGTCTAAGTCATCAAATGTCCATCTGAAACGATTACGGAAAAAGTAAAGATCGCTAGTCTCAGAATCGTCAATATTTAAAATTGCTTCACGAACAGCTTCAACTGTTGGCAAGCCATAAAGATAATCAATGAAAGCCTGATCGATAGAAGTTCTGAAACTATAAATATACATATAAATTTTTACGAACTCAATTAAAAGTAAACGTCCATTATCAATTGAATCTAAAGAAACGTCAACTCTTGAGTCTACACGATAATTATCAAACCATTCAATAGCTTCCTGAGTTGTACATTCTCTTGGATTACCAGCAGTTCCAGCAACACACTGAGGAATTAAATACCATCTGTTTTTATAGCTTTTTAAACCACGGAAGTAGTTACCAGGTCCAAAATCATAATCAATAGTACTTGAATCTCCGAATAATCTCATTGTTTGGTTTGCTTCTTCAAGATTAGCAAAGCGAATAATAATTGCATCTAATGGATTGCGATTCTCATGTAAAACATCAAAGCGATTTTCGATATCGTCTTCACTGATATAATTAGGATTTCTGATTTCTGTTTCACGACCTCTGTCATCAAGCAAAAACTCTCTTTGCACATCATCTTCCAAAATTGCTCTAGCAAAATTACTTCTAGCTAGCTCAAGGCGGAAAGAATTAAGAATTTGCAAATCAAAAATATTGTGAGAATTACGGTTACTATCAAAACGAGGATCAACAAGAATTCCACGAGCTACAAAACTATCAACAAAACGTTGTTCGACAGTACGTCTTTGTGAACCGGAAATACGATTGATTTCTCTTAAATCATCAGTACCATAAGCACCTTGAAGCACAAGATTGAAAACTTCTCTTTCTTCACGAATCAATAAGCTATCAATATCTTTATTGCCTTCACGGACTTCGGTAAGTCTGTTTACGGTTGCTCCGTCAAAATTAATTTCAGCAATCCAAGGACTGAAAACTAATTCGTCTTGAAGAGCACGAAGACTGTTTGGTGAAAGGAAATTAAAGCCTGTTTTTTGAAACAACATCGCATCAAACATTTCCCTTTGAGTAACAGAGAAATTACCGCTTGTCGCATAAATATCATCTGTTATTCCAACTCGAGCACCTACACGTTGGCCCCGGCAAGCTGTTAAAGTTAAGCCGAAAGCGAGAATAACAACGATAAGCGCTATCCGGCGAAATTTAGATCTGTCTACTTTATTTATCATTTATTATGCCCCCCTTACCCGAAAATCAAATAAATCATAGAACCATGTATGCAATGGATTGATTGAAGGATTAGTATATGTCCGATAATCATTAGAACGACGAACTGCAACTTCCATTGAAGTAAGTAAAAGTTCTGCATTGCGATCTGCATTCGTTCCCATAAATTGATATCCTTCGATTAATGTAGCCATTAAGAATAATCTTGTTTCTGTACTGTTAAACTTAGAGATTACTGGTCCTAAGAAAAGATTAGCTGCAGTTTTAACTCTGGCAGGTAAGTTTTCCACACCATTAGTGCGATTCATTTCTCTTAAAAAGATTTCTACTTGATTAACGCTTAACCAGTGATGATCGCTATAAGCATTAAGGATAACTTCTGTACCATCATAATCAGTATATCTTAGATTTCTGAAAGCACCGGCATGGTCATTAGTCTCTAAGAATCTTGCAGAAGCAGTATTCTCAATGTCGGTAGCTGAAGTAATTACTAACATATGCCATCCAAAACTAGATAAAGTTAAATCATCTTTTGTTTCGAATCTTTGCACATATTGCTCAGGGAAAGGATCAGGAAGATTTTCATTCATTTTTTCAAGCTGAGCAATAAATACTTCATCGAAATTCCAAGCTGAACTATTATTGATTGTACTTAAGTTTTCAAAACGAAGATGAATTCCTTTTCTTCTTAAGTCACCATAAGTTCGGCCTGGCTCACAAATATTATTGTCGCGATCAATATAACGGAAACAAGTAGTATTGAATTTATTAGCACGATTATATTCATCAGCTATAAAACGTAAGGAGTCGACGTAGTTTGCTTCAAAAACATTTGTGGCTAAATCTTGAATATGTAATAGTAATTCGAAAACAATTTCTTCATAAAAGGCTAATTCCTCTTCAGTAAGCACTTTTGCGACATTATCTGGTGAACCACTATCATCTAAATCAAGGTAAACTAATAAATGGCTTACACCGAGATTGTAGTGATTTTCAAATAATAACTGAGCGTACTGCTGGAAAATTTCATAAACACTGACATTATTTCCATCTCGAATAACTGGGAAGAAGAAACGAAAGTCACTGGTAAATATTTCAACCATTTTTTCTAAAGTATAATGATACTCCATAACTTCTCTTTCATTTCTAGCACCAGCAAAATATTTTCTGATGAATTGTCTTCTATTTAAAGAAGAAGGTAAACCCATATGCGCAAAATGATTGTCTCTAAAGTTATTCATTGTTAAATCAAAATCTTCTTGGAAAGCTTCTCTATCTTCAGAAGTGATAAGATTTCTAACATCTTGTCTACCTAAAAGTATTTGAGAAGATACTGCAATTTTTGCAATATGATAACCCATTCTTGCCTCTAAAACATTAAATAAGTCTCTAACTGACAGATAAGCTTCAAAAGGCATCATTGTATGCTCATCATTTAAATCACCTTCATCTCTAACGATGATTTTAGCGACATTATTAGTACTTGTCCGTCTTGTTCTGTCATAATTACCGTCGATGTTGGAATAAAGTAATTCGATAAAGCCGTCATAGATTTCTAATGTTAAAAGATCAAACATTGCATTACTTAAGCGAGAAGCAATAAAACTAGAAGTTAAACGTTCTTCGATTATTTCGTTTCTGATATAAGCTTTTAATTCATCATCTAATTCAGGATCAACACCATCAGCTAGTTTATATACTAAGAAGAAGGTATTGTTAATAGAAATCGGAGTCGCAGTAAAACGCGGTCTTTCTATAGCATATTCTTCGTTGTATACTCTTAGATTATTGGAAATCCACGTAGTTAATTGGAAGTTCCAATCTAATAAATCATCATAGTCGTGTTGAAAAACATGAAATTTTTCATTAGCTTCATCAGTTAAAATAGCGATAATTTCCTCAAAACTTAAATTTTCCAACTGATTAATATCTGCTTCAGTAAATTGTACATTAAAACTAAATAAGTGATGATAGATGCGAAGATAAGTTATAAGCATTGCCCGACCATCATCAATTGAGTTGAAGTTTGTATATAAATGAACATTATCAGCCGTAATAATTTGATTGAAAGGAATATTATCAGGAACTAAATAAAGCTCGCCTCTGAAAGACCTAGCACCATGATACCTTCTACCTCCATAAGGAGTTAAATCAATTATGATGTTTTCCATTGAACGGTCAGCTTCAGCTAAATTTGTAAACCTGATGATTATTGCGGAAAAATCACCACGTCCTTTAAAATTTGCGTCAAAATGACGCTCGATATCAGCTTCACTGATGTAATCCGGATTGTCAATTTCATTTCCGTCCGCATCTTCAATTTTTTCAATTGCAGAAGAACGAGTTAAAACATTTCTGGCAAAAACTTCTTTAGCGAATTCCAGTTGATTAAGAACTAAAATGTTTTCCGCAAAGATATAATCAGCTAAAATACCTCTGATTGCCATACTATCTAGAAACTGGCGCTCCTGGCGTCTTCTGATAGTTGCATTCATCCGATTGATTTGTTCTAAATCATCAGTTCCGTAAACAGCCTGCCGAGTTCTTTCAATGGCTCTTTCTCTAAAAGTCTCATCCCATTGATCAATTACTGTCTGAATTTCCCTTCTCAAGAAAATTCTTTCGATCTCTTCAATAAAGGTATCAATAACAGTAAATGAATTACCTTCTCTTTGCATAAGCATACGTTCGTAAAGCTCTCTTTCAGAGATGCGATAGTTGCCTACCTGCAGATAGGTTGTCTGTTCGTTAAGGTCACCAAAAACAATTCCTTTTTCGCGGCGACATGCCGAAAGTCCCAAAATTAAAAGGACCAGCAAGCAGAATCTGGTGATTTTCATATATTTTTTTATAACCATTTTTAATCTCCTTGTTATCTAATATTAACCATAGCATTGAATATAATACCATTTTTTAATAAAAAAATCAAGAAAAAAAATGCTAAATATAGGCGTTTTACAAGAACATTTTTGCTTTTAAGACATAGAATACAATGAGTTAATATGAAAGGAGGCGTAATTATGAGTCAAGGTTGCCACGGCGGAGAAAGAAACGAATATGGGTATGCATTGATTTTAGTCTTATTTATTCTTTTAGTAATAATTGGTGCTGCATGGATTGTAGTCTAATCTCAATTTAAGCAAAGGTTTATTAAAGTAAGGAGATATTTATAGTAATGTCTCTTTTTACCTTAAAAGAAAAAAATACCTAAAAATGAAAAAAACGGACTTTAAGGGTCCGTTTTTCATTCATTAGGAAATGCTATTTTCATCTTATAATAATATTTTTACTTAATATATGTGTATATTTACACGCACTTACACGAGAATTTTGCTCAAATTTAACCTCAAAATCACAGTTTTATTTGCTTAATCTAGAACATTTTCTCAAGCTGAAAAAAGTTTAAATTAATCCTTGTTTTTACTAGATTTTAGTGCTATAATA
>WRBM01000012.1 GCA_009784525.1 Erysipelotrichales bacterium
GCTAAAACCAACAAGATTTTTAATATTTTGGTTCACGAAAGTTTGGATCTTTTCTGAAAAACAAAAAAGAGCCAAAGTCAGATACTAAATTTTAAGTTTAGCATTGATTTGGCTCTATAAAAATTAAGGGTTACACTATAAACCTTTTTTTCTGTTATATTTAAGAAAAAAAGAACTTTAATCACTAAAGTTCCTTTATTCTAATTCATGGATTCTGTTTAACTTTTACTTAAATATTTTTTTTAGTTTTATTTCTTAAAGATTCGCTCTAATATCGTCTTTTCACTTTTCACTTTTTCTTCTGAGCGCAAAACATTATTGACGCCTTTAAAAAAGTTATCTACAATCGTAGGTTTAGCAAGATTAACATCCTTTTCTTCTAAATCTTCGTTAGGATAAAGATACTTTTTTAATAAAAACTGCTTAAACCGATTATCACAATTTTTTAAACTCGTAATATTTTGAATACATAAAAAACTAAGCATAATCATAAAATTCCAACCCGAAAGACTTATTATCGCCCAAAATAACAATAATAAGATTATGATTAATGAAAAATAAGGGAAGAAAATAATTGTCTTTTTAAAAGGCAGGAACTTTGCCCATAATAATTCTAGGATTCTTCCACCATCTAAAGGCCAGATCGGAAGAATATTAAATATTAATAAATACCTATTAAAAATTACGACATCATCCGATAATGGTAAAATAAAGCCCGCTAATAAAATAATAAAATTAACAAACAGCCCAGCACTAGCTATCACAAAATCTTCTTTTATCGGTACATTTTTATCATTTTCAAAGTTTATTACAGCGCCAAAAGGCAAGATCGTAAAACCATTGATTTCCCGCTTATAAAACTTACAGGCTAAAATATGGCCAACTTCATGTAACAGAATTAAAGTAAGCAAAATCGCAACTTTTTGAATGAAACCCGCAAAAAAAGCTAAAGCCACAAGAATTAAAAGCGAATAATGAACTTTTATTTTCATCTAACCATCGCCATCACATCTAAGTATGTTCCTTGTCTAATCGCTAAAAAGAATGAATTAGCCTCATTATCTGGTCTTGTAGTGCCAACAATCTGTTCTCGTCTGACTATTTTGTATAGTGACACTTCTATATGCTCTAAATCCCCAAAGATTATCTCTCTGCCATCAAAGGTCTTAATCACTACACTGCGTGGAATGTTATTACGACGACCAATAAATACTACTAAGCCATCCTCAAGTGCTAACGCAACCTCTTCGTGTGTTCTAATTCTGACACCGTTTCCTTCTCTTTCAATAGAAATAACATCTTTTTCATAATACTCACCAGAAACTGTGCTCAAATCAGCCATTCTTACCAAAAAACCTGTATACATATCAGCTAGTCTTAAAAAATTTGTATTAGCCGATAATCGGCTTTGGATATCATTTTTTGTTATAAGATTATTATTACCCGTTCTTTCCATGACGGTAATTCCCATAAAAAGAACAAATATCAACAAAGAAATATTAAAATTTATCTTTAAGCGCTTTTTACTTATCATAAATTATCACCCTTAAAGTATATGATTGTAAAATTTTATAATTCCTCGCTGTCGGAAAAACTAAAATAATTGTCATTAGCCATGATTAAATGATCTAAAAATTGAATGCCAATCAATTCAGCGGTTTCTTTGATTTTTCTCGTCAGCTCTTTATCTTCTCCCGAAGGTTTGGAAATACCACTTGGATGATTATGAACGACGATTATACTTTCGGCAGATATCTTAACAGCCCACTTAAAGATTTCTCGCAAATGAACAATTGATTTATTAAGGGTACCGATAAAAAGCTTTTTCTTTAATTTCAGCCGACATTTAGAATCTAAATATAAAGCGTAAAAAACCTCTTGTTCAAGACCAATAAAATCTGTTCTCATAAAGTCAAAAACATGATAACTTTTACTAAAAATCATTACTTTCTGTTCAAATTTTTTTAGTCTCTTGGAAATTTCAAAAATCGCTAAAATTTCAATAGCCTTAACTTTACCGATACCAATAAAGTTCATTATTTCTTCAATTGTTAAGTCATAAAAATTATTTTCCTTTGTTATAAAATTAGTTAAATCTCTGGAAATCTCTAAAACCGATTTTTTATTTGTGCCTGTGCGGATAATAATCGCAAAAAGCTCGGAAAGTGTTAGATTCTCACTTCCGAGCTCGATAAATTTTTCTCTTGGCCTTTCATTTAAAGGTAATTCAAGCATTTTATAATTCAAATATCTTCACCTATTTAATATTTAGGTAAATATTCTTTTTTTACTTTAAAAAGTTTTTACGAACTTCACTGATAAAATATAATGAGCCGGTAAAGATAATTGTTTTATTCTTTATAGCCATGACATAAGAAATGGCTTCCTGATAATTACTGATCATTAAATCGATATTAGCAGAAACAGTTTCCGGTAAATCCTCTGCCCGCAAACTTCTTTTATAGTCAATTTCTGTAAGAATAATCTGATTAGATACTGTCTTTAAAGCTTCGAGCATTTTTGAATATTCTTTGTCGTGCATAACACAAAAGACAACGACAACTTCCTCTTTTGGTTTCATCACTTTAATGGTTTTAACTAAAGCATCTATACCAGAAATATTATGAGCACCATCTAAAAGAATAGCTGGTTCTTTACTGACAAGTTCCATTCGTCCTGGCCAGAAAGTTTTTTTCAAACCAGCTCTGATGCTTTCTTCGCTAAAAGAAAATAAATATCTAACTGCTTCAAGAGCCAAAGCGGCATTATGAGCCTGATGAATCCCAATCATTGATAATTCAAATCTTTCATTTTCATAGGAAAAAACAGTCGGCAATACTGAAAGACAAGTAACAGCTTTTTCATTGACAAACTTAACTGTAGCATTAGTATTTTTTACATAGTTTTCAAATGTTTGTTTAAGTATTAAATCGGCACCAGTTATTAAATGATTACCATCTTTAACAATTCCCAGTTTATTAGTCGCAATTAATTCTAAGGTATTTCCTAATTGAGCCATATGGTCCCAACCGATATTGGTAATAACCGCTAAATCATAACGAGCCGCATTTGTTGCGTCTAATAATCCACCAATCCCAACTTCAATAATCGCAACCTCAACAGCCTCTTCTTCAAAATATAGAAAAGCCAACAACGTTAAAATTTCAAAGAAAGTAATTATCTCACCTTTTTCTTTTAAAAAGGTTTCAGAAAGATTATAAAGTTTATTTCCTAATCTGATTAGTGCTTCATCACTGATATAATCTCCATCAATGCTAATTCTTTCATTAAAGATAATAATATAGGGCGAAATAAATAATCCCGTTTTGATCTTATTTTCTTTTAAGATTGAGGCTACAAAACTAGCAGTACTACCTTTTCCATTTGTACCGCCAATATGAATTTTTTTAGTCTTTGCCAGAGGATTGCCGAGAGCATTAAGTGCCTCTTTCATCCTATCAAGCGATTCACGTTTAGCAAACCGCTTAATATTTTCAATCCAATCAATTACTGCTTTAGCAGTTTTAAATTTACTGATATCAATCATTCTCCTCAGGTAGTTGCGTGCATATTTTTTGAATAATTATAATAAGCTCAGAAACTTCCTCTTTTATTTCTTTATTAAGCATTAGTTTCTCGGCTAGTTTTTCTGCTAAATTAGCAAAATGGCTAATCTTTAAAATATTAAATAATGTTCTTAACTCCATTACGAGCGTTAAAGCTGCGCTTTGATTTTTCTTATCCTCAAAATATTGATATAAAAAGTTTGCATCATTATAACTAAAAAGCTTAAAGATATAGGTATCACGTAATTCCTTATCAATTACCTCTAAACCTTTAATAAAGTCGTCAACATCTTTATTAGGATTAACAATTGACATTACTTTGCTTTCTAAAACTTTTATATCAATCGGTTTCATTAAAAAACCTTCAATTTCTAAATCAAGCGTCTTTTCCAACTTATCTTCTGTATAACCAGAAAGAATCAGCACTTTAGCATTTTTATTGATTTCTTTCAACTTTCGGCACAGTTCATAACCATTGATATTTGGCATCATCATATCTAATATAGCCATACAGACATTCTGATGATTATTTTTATAATATTCAAGGGCTTTATAACCATCTGTGAAACTAACAGCCTCAAAACCAATTTCTTTCATAATATCTTGTAAAACCATTAAGACAATTTCTTCGTCATCAACAATAATGATTTGTTTATCAGAACTTGCGTTTGACATTACTACCGGCTCTGGTTCATTTAAGAAAAAATACATTTCAAAACTTGTGCCAAGACCAATATTGCTTTTCACAACTAATATCCCCTGATGCTCTTCAACACAGTTTAAAACCATCGATAAACCTAGTCCCGTACCATTTCTTGAACCTTTAGTAGTGAAGAAGGGTTCGAAAACTCTTTTAAGATCGCTATCAGAGATACCACAACCATCATCAGCTATTACTAATTTTGCATATCTTCCCTCTAAGAAATTTGGGTGATTAACGGTATTCTCTGGCGTTTCTTGAAGATAGACAGTTTCTGCATTAATAGTAATCATACCATTTTCATTTTTAATCGCATCAACTGCATTTAGAATTAAATTGATAATCATATTCTGAATCATTGATGAATTTCCGTTAATCATTATTTTCTTTTCAGCAATAACTTTATTTATTGATACACTTTTTGTAGTAGCATACTTTGTAATTAAACAAGTATCATCAATAAGTTTTACTAAATCAAACAGCCGAAAATCATTTTTATCGGTTTTTGTGAAAGTTAATAAATGTTTAATTAGTTCTGCTGAGTTAGCGGCTGCTTTCTCAATATTTTGAATATATTTATCTAATTCATTATCCGATACTCGCTTTTTAATAATCCCAATACTACCCATAATTCCCATTAACTGATTATTAAAATCGTGTGCAATTCCACCAGCTAACTCTCCTAATGAGCGTAATTTTTCTGCTTGCAGGGCTTTATTAAATAAAGTTTTTTGCGTAGTGATATCTTCAAAAATTCCACTTAAATAACGGTCACCGTACATATTGACAAAAGTCAGACATTTTAAACGATAAAAATTTCCGCCTACCTCAAGTTCCCTTTCCAGATTTCTTTCCTTAGAATAAGATTCCGCAAGTACTTCATTAAATAATTTGTTCTCCTCTTCAGTTAAGAAAGGAAGCAAGATAGCGCCTATTAATGTATTGTCGTTAGTTGTTACACTATCAACATGTTCGCATTCAAATTTATTATTAGTGATATTGAACTCAAACTTAAAGTCTTTTGGTTTCTTTAAATTTAACTCCATATTTTCGCCAAAAATCTGCTCAAGGCGGAGATTCTTAAATAAAACAGCCAAATATGAATTTTTAGTTAAGCGACAAATAAATACTTTATCGCTACTCCATTCATCTTTAACATAATCAAAATCTAATACGACACTGTAATTATCCGCTGCTGGAAAGAATCGCTCCAATTTTCTTATTTCTGGGTCATCAACTCCAAGATGGGAGTGGTAACTGATATTAGAAAAAGTTCTTTCTGCTCTTTCATATATCAGTGCTGAAGTTATATTTTTTTTATTGAGGATTTTATACATATCAGTAATTTGCGCTTGATCCATATTATAAAGAATTTCCGCTTTTTCTGTCTTATTCATATTAATTCACCTTTCTCAAGTCTGTAAATTATAGCACAAGCAAAAAACAGTAATATGTCGAAAAAACTGCAGGAATAATTTTTTTGTAAAACTTTATATTTTTTCAATATCTTTCAGAACGTTTTTAGCTGATAGCTACAAGTTCCTTTTCGTTTAAAAGCTTAAGTCTTTTATATTCTGCTAATTTTCGTTTTTCTTCTTCTACTTTAGCAGTTGGCGCTTTGTCTAAAAAGCTCTTATTCGCAAGAATTGTCTCAGATCTCAGTATTTCTTTGTTAAGACGCTCGATTTCTGCTTTAATTCTTATCTCTTGATCTGGATCAGCTAATTCACTTTTATAATAATAAACAGTTGTATCTTTTAAATAAACTGCCAGCATGTCTGCTTTATTTCCGCCAGTTTCTGAAAATGTAATTTTTTCAGGCCGGCACATCCTTTCCAGATAAAAAATATTATCTTTGATTGTTTTTAAAGTTTTTGCGTCTTCTGCATAAATGAGCATTGATAGAGGAACGCTAAATGGCTTTTTCTTTTCATTTCTTAAGACCCGATTAGTTGTGATAATTTCCTTGATAATGGAAAGTTCGGCTTCTGAGTCATCTTTTGGAAGCGTAATAACTTTAGGCCAATCAAGACTTAATAATGGTTTTTTATTATATTGTAAACTGATTTCTTCAGTCACAAATGGTATAAAAGGATGTAAAAGTTTGATGATAGTGTCTAAAATATACAAAAGTGAATTTCTGATTTCATCAGCTCTCTCTTTTGAGCTATTAAGTAAATCTATTTTTGACAGCTCCAAAAACCAACTCGCAAAATCATCCCACATAAAATTATAAATGATTCTACCAGCTTCACCAAATTCATATTTTTCAAAATAGTAATCAGCTTCAGAAAGAGTCCGATTTAAAATTTGCAAAGTGGCCTTAGCTGAAAGACTTAAATTTTCAAAATTTATTTTTTTAATATTCATATCATCAACGTTTAGAAAAACATAACGAGCTGTATTCCACAATTTATTGATAAAATTCCAACTAGCCGCTACTTTCTCTTCTTCATAACGAAGATCAGCACCTAAAGCTGAGCCAGTCAATAGAAAGTGTCTGAGGGCATCAGTTCCATATTGTTTCTGGACATCACGTGGGTCAACAACATTACCAATTGATTTAGTCATTTTCTGACCATTTGCATCACGAATCAAACCATGGATTAAAGCTACTTTAAACGGCGACTGACCAGTAAATTCAATACCCTGAAAAATCATACGTGCTACCCAAAAGAAAATTATATCGTAAGCAGTAACTAAAATATCAGTTGGATAATAACGCTTAAGATCTTCAGTATTTGAAGGCCAGCCTAAAGTACTGAAAGGCCAAAGCGCACTAGAAAACCAAGTATCCAGAACATCCTCGTCCTGAGTATAACCTTCGCCAGGGTGCGTTTTAGAAACAACTACTTCATCGCCTTTATAATAAGCTGGAATCCGGTGTCCCCACCATAACTGGCGACTAATACACCAATCTTGAATATCTGTCATCCAATTAGTAAAAATTTTGATAAAACGATTTGGCAGAAATTGCACAGTATGCTTCTCAAGTGTGTTTTTAGCTAGGCCATCCATTTTAACGAACCATTGTAAAGACATTCTTGGTTCAATTACGGCATTTGTTCGTTCTGAATGCCCAACATTATGAATATGTTCTTCAATTTTAATGACTAAGCCATTTTTTTCCAAATCGGTAATTAATTTGGTTCGGGCTTTAAAACGCTCTAAACCTTTATAAACTCCTGCTAACTCGTTTAAAAAGCCACTTTCATCCATACACAACGGTTTATCTAGTTTGTATTTCTCGCCAATAATAAAATCATTAGGATCATGAGCTGGCGTTACTTTAACGCAACCAGTCCCAAAGCTCATATCAACATAATCATCACTGATAATCGGAATCAAACGATCAGTTCCAGGAATATAAACTTTCTTACCTGTAAACTTCTTATAACGCTTATCTTTAGGATGAATTAATAGCGCAGTATCTGCGAAGATCGTTTCTGGTCTTGTTGTGGCGACTGGTAAAAAATCCTTTTTATCCTCTGTTAGATATTTCAGATAGTAAAGATGACCTTTAACTTCTTTATATTCAACCTCAATATTAGATAAAGCAGTTTTCGCTTCAACATCCCAATTAATAATTCGATTGCCACGATAAATCATGCCTTTTTCATACAACTTAATGAAAACATCAGTAATTGAATCATTAAGACCTTGATCTAAAGTAAAACGTTCTTTATTATAATCCAAAGCTAAACCCATTCCAGCCCATTGCTTACGAATCAAAGCGGAGTATTCATCTTTCCATTGCCAGGCAACTTCCAGAAATTTTTCTCTGCCCATTTCATGGCGACTTTTCCCCTGACTCTTTAGTTTTTCATCGATTTTAGCTTGTGTCGCAATCCCAGCATGATCCATACCCGGAAGCCATAAAGTATCAAATCCTTGCATTTTTTTACGTCTGATAATCGCATCTTGAATCGATCCATTCCAGGCATGCCCTAAATGCAATTTACCAGTAACGTTCGGCGGAGGTATAACAATAGTAAAAGGCTTTTTCGTCTTATCCCCGGATTTGAAGCACTCCTGCTCTAACCAATACTGATACTTATCCTTTTCTACTGCTTCATGATTATATTTTGTTTCTAAAGTTTTTGCCATGGTAATTCTTTCCTTTCATACTCTTTTTTCAATAATGAATAAGCCTTAACACTGATTCTTTGTTTCAAAGGATTAGTTGTAAAATCCCTTAATAAGCCTTCTTCCTTAAAGCCGCACTTTTCTAATACCTGAATACTATTAGTATTTGCTGGTTCACATAAGGCCATAATCACTTCACAAATCGTTTCCTCGAAACAATATGATATAACTCGCTGACAGGCCTCTGGAATGATGCCTTGACCCCAATAATGCCTGTTTAATGAGTATCCTAATTCTAATGTAAAATGATTACGCCGGAAATTCTCTTTATACAAAGATATAGTACCAATCAGCTTGTTTTCTGTTTTGAGGATTATTCCGTGTGTTTCTTTTTTTTGACGCAAACCTCTAACAAAATTTTTAGTTTGCTTGATTGTTAAATGAGATACCCATCCCGCTCTGTTAGCTACTTCAAAGTCAGAAGTATATTCATACATATCAGAACAATCAGTCCTTTTTAAAGGTCTAATTAATAATCTTTCTGTTTCCAATCTCACAAAAAAACCTCCTTTAAAAATAAAAAAAGCCTTAAACAAAACTGTTTAAGGACGAAATATTCGCGGTACCACCTTAATTCCCAAACGCTTGGGCTCTTTAACGAGATTAACGCTCTCCAACGGGACAGATTTTTTATTTCTGCCAACAAAAAAGGTGACCTTCAAAATAATAATGTTTGCGCATTTTCACCTATTAGCGCTCGCTTTAAAACATCTCTTACTTCTACTCTTCTTTTTTATCGTTTTGAATATTATAGCATGGCTTAATTTATTAAGCAAGAGTATTTATAATTAAAGTTTATCAACTTTACTAAACTATATTCTGATTTGCGCACACTACGCTTAACAATAATATACCAAAAATTTGCAAGTTTATATAAAAGACGATAGACTGTGTCTGGCTTCTTCCCTAATAGTAATGTGATCTGTTCCTTAGTTATTGAAGGTTTTGAAAATTCTTGGAATCATCGTACCATATCTTTCCACACATCCTAAGTTTTCCTAGTTTATCATTTCTAGATTCAATAGCTCCTCTCTTACTGCCTGTTCGTTATAGTCTAATTAGTCAATTCTTATAAGTCAGAAAAAATCGCAGGAGTAAATCACAAATTATTTCATTACACCATCAAGCTAAAAACCAAATATAATCCTTTGCGATCAAAGAAAACGACTTTATTGATACCTTGAAATGCATTCTTGCATAATCTTTCAACTAGTATTTCTTAAAACAAAATCTGAGTAAAGTTCGAACAAATCCAAGTTTGGCTAAGTTATAAGTATTATTATTTTGGCAAATCCCAATAACCTGATTTATCTGAGCCGATACGTTTTATTAATTTATTTTCCTTTAATTCTCTTAATGCACGTTCAACTGTTGGTTTTGATTTATCAATAACGCGAATAATTTCATTGGTAGTGTTTGCTTTTTTGTCTCTAATAATTTTATATACCAATTTTGCGTTCCCACTTAAGAAAATATTTACACCATCATTTACAACATCATTTGCATCATCACTTACACCATCATTTTTATGATAAGTTGGCAAATCCCAATAACCTGATTTATCTGAGCCGATACGTTTTATTAATTTATTTTCCTTTAATTCTCTTAATGCACGTTCAACTGTTGGTTTTGATTTATCAAAAATAAGAATAATTTCATTGGTAGTGTTTGCTTTTTTGTCTCTAATAATTTTATATACCAATTTTGCGTTCCCACTTAAGAAAATATTTACACCATCATTTACACCATCACTTACACCATCACTTACACCATCATTTTTACGATAAGATGAAAAACTGGTCATAACATCTTTATCATAGAATAATAAAACCCTTATAAAGAAGTTTGAAAAATGAAACGCTTCTTTGCCATAAATCTTAATAATTCTTGGCACTCCATAACCTGATTGTTCGACAAATTCAAGATCTTTAAGTATTCTCATTAATTCTTTGTTTCTGGGTTTGCTAATACCAAGGTAAAAATCTTCCAAATCTAAATACTTTGGCAAGCCGCCTGTTGAAATTATTTCGATTCGGTCGCTAAAAACATAAAGAGCAGGTGGTGTTCCATCTACCCAATCATTATGCGCAATTGCATTTATAAATGCCTCTCTTAAACATTTTTTATCTAGAAGCTTTTTATCTATTCTTCTAGATGCTCCTATAACTGATTTTGTGACATTGATTGCTTCTAACCTGTCTAAAACCCTATTGATAGCGGCTATTATACTAACATATCCATATTCTGTTTTTTCGATTAATTCAGATTTATCATTACCCGCAAAAGTTACTACTTTAATTGATATATCATTTTCGTCAGCGAGCAAATTAGCGAGTAAATTAAATTTTCCTTCTTTTGTTAGCAATGCATAATTGCAGAAGAAAGTATTTTCATTAACATGAAATTGTTTAGAAATATAGTATGTTTTAAGAATGTTAAAACTTAAATTTTGATGATAAGACTCTTCACTAACAATTGTTTTAATCGGGATATTCAATGATTGTTCATATCTATTTTTTATTTCACTTTCTGTTAAACTTCGACAACTTGTTCCTACACGAACGAAACAGCCATTAGCTGACAATCCAAACTTCTTAATATAATAAATACTTGAACTACCTTTTTTCACATCAACGTTAATAATTTTTTTATCATCAATGATTTCAACATCTGCTTTTATAAAATCTAAAGCGCTCGGTTGGATATCATCACTGATTAGATCGCCGATTTTTCTTAATATAAAATCATAATTATTTATTCCATGAATAGTTCCGTCATCATTAACTCCAATAATTATTTTTCCATCAAAAGTATTAAGGAAAGCGACAACTCCCTTTAAGAAAGAATCGTTTAATACTTTCTTAAGTTCTATTTTTTCAGTTTCAATGAACATGATATCAGTCAATAAACTTTCTTACAGGTTTATACAGAACCATATATAAAGATAATTATCAAAAGTGGAATATAAATAACAATCAAACTAATACCCATAATTAGATAAACCATAGCTTGTTTTTGTAAATCAATAAAATAACTTTCAATTTTACGAGGATTATTCTTTCCCTTTCTTGTTTTAGAATATTTACTATATTGTTTTTGAAGCATCAGATATTGTTGCTGGCTAAGTTCTTTATAGCTCTTTTTTCTTAACGGCATAAATTTAAATGCATTGTAAAAACAGATAACTATTAGAATTTCAAACATTTTTTCTTCTCCTTTAATTTACAAAACATTTTATCATAGTTATTCCAATAATTCAAACCGCATACCCTATGCCAAAAGGTTAGTTTTTATAAAAGAAAAGCACACTTTTCATAACGAATAAACCAAAATATTCCTAAAACAAACAAAAAAGCAAACCAAAACTGGCTCGCTTCATCATTAATTTTAATTTCTTATTTTACTAATTTATCCTTACATTCCCAACAAATTCCATTAAAAGATACACTTGTATTATAGATATCAAAGCCTTCTTGATTTTTAGTTCGATCAAAGATATCCGTTAAATCGGCTTCTACATCAAAGATTTTCTTACATTCATAACAAATAAAGTGATAGTGATTATGACAATTATGATCATAATGAACTGCTCCATCAAAAACCCCGATATTTAAAAGTTCACCTGATTCTGACATCTGGCTTAAATTACGATAAACGGTTGCTTTACTAATAGATGGATGATCAGCTGTTAAATAATCGTAAACCTGTTCGGCTGATGCATGGATATTAAGGGTTTTTACGGCATTAAAGATTAATTGGCGTTGAATAGTATTTCTTGCCACTTACGAAAAATACCTTTTCAGTAAGCCTTGAAAAGCCATTCCATGTCTTGCTTCATCTTTACACATTTCATGAACAGTATCATGAATTGCATCAAGATTAAGTTGTTTTGCCTTTACCGCCAAATCCTTTTTACCTTGTGTTGCCCCATGTTCTGCCAAAACCCGCATTTCAAGATTCTTTTTAGTAGAAACATCCACTACTTCACCTAATAGCTCGGCAAACTTAGCCGCATGCTCTGCTTCCTCAAAAGCAATTCTTTTGTAAGCTTCCGCAACTTCTGGAAACCCTTCTCTATCTGCTTGACGACTCATTGCCAAATACATGCCAACTTCTGCGCATTCACCTAAAAAATTTTGTCTAAGAGCTTCGATAATTTCTGGATCACTTCCTTTAGCAACCCCTACACGATGTTCATCGGCATAAGCTAATCCTTCCGTTGACTGCTCAACAAATTTTGAGGCTGGCACATTACATAAAGGACACTTTTCTGGTGCCTCTTTTCCTTCATGAACATATCCGCATACTGTACAAATAAATTTTTTCATATTTTAGTCTCTCCTTCTCTAACAGTTAATATTATATAGTAATCATTATCGGTTGTCAATGAAAATTTTGTGATTTTCCAAAATAAAAACCACCCTAACAGATGGTTACTATTTATAAGACTCAAAAATATGCTGAGCCGCTCTTAATTTTTCCGCAATCCTAATATAAATATTAAGTGTTGTATAATTATAATTACTATTGATATTTAAGTTAATCATAAAAATATAAAGTACTAAGAATTTAAAATATACTTTATAAAAGTTGCCCTCATATTGATTCAGCCATTCATCAATGATTTTAAACCAATCAAGATTGTAGTTCTCATTCTCACAATAAAACTTGGCTATATCACTTACAACTACACTAAGACGGGCATGCTCTAAACTTACAATAGTTTTATTCATAATATGGCTAATATTAGGCTTACCATGATTAAGTGCATAAACAACCGATTCCTTGTTATCAATATAACCATGAAGCTTAACCTGAAGCTGATAAAGAATCTTTTTTGTTTCCAGATATATTTTATACTTACTAAGAATAATCCATTCAAAATCATCTTTTACTGGTTTTGTCTCAGCGGTCCTTACAAAAGTCTCAAGTAATTTAAACTTTGCATCCAAGCGTTCATAAATACGCTTAAAATATTTAAAATTTGTTGCGGAGAGTCGCTTTACAACTTTAGTCTTAGAATGAAGATGATTGATTTCTTGCTTAAGATCAAGTACTTTTTTATTGTTAGGATAGAATGTTTCTGTTACATATTCAAAGATATAATAAATTACCCCATCGATTTTATAACAATCTTTGGGGTATTGGATATTATTAACACCTTGACTTTGTAAAAAGTTATAGATATTTTCGATCCGCTTACTAGTTTCTTTGAGAATCAGGATGCTTTCATCAGTAAAAGCAATCCGGATCACTTTATCAGTAAGAAATGCTAGTGTCCGGACTTCCTTTCCTGTACCCTTTTCGATCTCAGCAACAATCAGTTCCTTATTCATTTTCCTTAATAATTACAGCGTCTTTTATACTGTAATTATTATCACGATAAAGTTGTTCAATACTGATATTATTTTCCTGAGAAATTTTTTCCAGATCATTTTCATCTTTTATATAACAAACCTTATAGGTAGACATCCGACTCTTTAAATTTCGATGATTAAAAGCACTTTTAGCCGAAGAAGCAAGATCCTTAGCATGACTAGCAACTTCCTGTGCGGTTATTTTTACAAAATTACCAGCTTGACCAACAAGGTTTTTGATATCTTCAACATCCGGAAGAATTTCCTTTACATGCCCAGCAGTATCAGTTACGATACCTTTAACGTGGCCAGCCGCATCCGTTACAGTATTAATAGCATGACCTGAAGTAGTCTTAATGAATTCTGCAGAATCAGTTAACACTTCTTTTGTAAATTCGGCAGTGGTTCCAGCAATTTCTTTAGCATGAACTGCGGTTGTGCCGACAACTTCTTTAACTAAACTTCCCGCCTCAGTTACAACCTCTTTGGCAAAACCTGCCGTATCGGTAACAAGACCTTTCGCAAAAGCAGCTGAATCAACAACAACATCTTTAGCATGACCTGCTGTATCAGTCACTAAATCAGAAAGATGGCCCGCTGTATCAGTAACAATACCTTTCATATGATCAAGCGTGCTTTTATCACTTTCTTCTTTTCTTTTCTCTTCCGTACGCTTTAAAACATCATTCAGATTCTTGTCAACTTCATCTTTAATTTCATCTTTAATATTATCGAATTCACCAGGCTGCTCAAATAAGGGTTGCTTAAAAGCTTCTGTGACCTCTTCAATATTAAGCTCTAATTGATAATCAACTTGAACTCCTTGATTGTCAAGAACACTCGTGGTCAGATATTTTAGTTTCAAATCAAGGCAATTCTGGTCACTGTTCTTTTCAATTGTAAAAGAGAATTCAAAAGTATTGACTGAAGGCTCGAAAAGATTATTTAAGAAAAATTCAGTGTTTAATTGAATTACTCCCGTAATAGTATCTTCTGATTTTACTACATTTACTAACTCGTGTTGGCATTTCAAAATATGAGATATGTTTTTTACTTCGATAAATTTTTGTCCTTCTATATTTAAAATCACTTTATCACTTCCTAATTAAGAATATGACAAAGCCTTGAAAAAAGAACAAAAAAGAAAAGGAGTTAATAAACTCCTAAAATTCTTAAACTTTTCGAAAAGGTCTATTCTTCCTGTGCTTCTAAAGCCTTAGTAATAATATCATGTACTTGTTTTTTTCCGTCTCTTGTAACACTAGAGATTAAAACCAGATCATTTACCGAAGCTAATCCCAGACCAGTAACAATTTGTTTTTGGCTTTTGCCAATCATTGATTTTTTTACTTTATCGGCTTTAGTCGCAATGATAATTACTTTATGATTAAAGTGTTTTAAATAATTATACATTGTAATATCATCTTTTGTTGGTGGATGTCTGAAATCAACTAATTGGAAAACTAAAGCTAAATTATCGCGGTTCTTGATATAATTTTCCATCATCGTTCCAAATTTGGCGATTTCTTCTTTACTTCTGACAGCGTAACCATAACCAGGAACATCAACAAAATAAAAACTTTTATTAACTAAAAAGAAATTAAGACAAATTGTTTTTCCAGGTTTACTTGAGGTATATGCCAGATTTTTTCTTTCCAGGACCATATTAATAAATGAGCTTTTACCAACATTACTACGTCCACATAGTAAAAACTCTTTTTTTCCGTCAGTTGGAAACTCTTCAACTTTCGTTCCGCCTTTGACGTATTCTGCTTGTGCAATAATCATAACTTTCCCCCAAAAGAAAATAATCCTAATTTGATTAGGATTATTTCAACGCTTTGCCAATTACTTCATCGAAATTACTGACTAAAACAATATCCAAGCCCTTTTTCACTTCTTCAGGAATATCCTGAATATCTTTTTCATTTTCGCGTGGAATCAGAATTTTTTTGAGACCACTTCTTTGCGCCGCAATCGCTTTTTCCTTTAGACCACCAATTGGTAAGACAACACCTCTTAAAGTGATTTCTCCGGTCATACCAACTTCTTTGTTAACATATTTGTTAGTTAAAGCTGATACAATTCCTGTCGCTATTGTAATGCCCGCTGAAGGTCCATCTTTAGGAACTGCTCCCTCAGGACAATGAATATGAATATCATTTTCCTGAAATACATCCGGATTAATATTGAATTTGTTACAGTTTGCCTTAACAAAACTTAAGCCAGCTTGGGCGCTTTCTTTCATCACGTCGCCTAGTTTACCAGTTAAAACTAAGTTACCCTTACCTTTGTAGTAAGTTACCTCTACAGCCAAGGTATCACCTCCAAAGGAAGTATAAGCTAAGCCATTAACAACACCAATCTGATCTACAGATTCAGAGATGTTATGATTATAAAGTTGTTTTCCTAAAAACTCCTCGATATTTTTCAGAGTTATTTCAACAGTTTCAACTTTATCGACTAAAATGTTTCTAATTGACTTACGGATTACCGTTCCTAAAACTCGGTTTAACTCACGAACTCCAGCTTCTCTAGTATAATAACGAATCATGTGTATGATTACGTCTTCATCAATAATAATCTGTTCTTTTGTAACCCCATGAGCTTTAAGTTGTCTATCAACCAGATAATCACGGCCAATGTTGAATTTTTCAATTTCTGTATAAGAATTAAGTTCAATGATTTCCATTCTATCTTTTAAAGGTGCCGGAATATTTTCCACGTAATTAGCTGTCACAATAAACATAGCCTGAGATAAATCATATGGCTCTTCCAAATAATGGTCAGAAAAGAACTTGTTTTGTTCCGGGTCTAGGACTTCTAGCATTGCACTAGCAGGGTCACCTTTATAATCACTAGCCATTTTATCGATTTCATCTAACAAAAAAACCGGATTAATACTTTTAACTTCTTTCATTCCTTTAATGATACGCCCCGGAAGAGCACCTATATAAGTTCTTCTGTGGCCTCTGATTTCTGATTCATCTTTAACGCCACCAAGTGATTGCTTAATAAATTTACGACCTAAAGCATCCGCAACACTCATAGCTAAACTTGTTTTTCCAACTCCCGGAGGTCCAACTAAACAAAGAATTGTCTGTGGATTCTTTTTAGTCATAATTTTAACTGCTAAATATTCAACGATTCGGTCTTTGACTTTTTTCAGTCCAAAGTGATTTTTATCTAGTTCTGCCATTGCTTCACTAAGATTATCGTTATCTTTAGTTTCTGTAACCCAAGGTAACGCTACTAAAAGATCAAGGTAACTTTTTATGATGCCCGCTTCCGCAACACCATTTGGCGTTGAAGAATAACGCTGTAATTCCTCTAAAGCTTTTTCCTGAATTTTAGCCGGCATTTGTGCATCTTTGATAGCTTTTCTTAATTTATCAACTTCTTCATCTTTGCGGGCTTTATCGCCAAGCTCATTTTGAATAGCCTTCATCTTTTCCCGAAGATAATATTCTTTCTGGTTTTCATCAATGCTTTTTTTAACATCGCTGTTAATTTTCATTTCAATCTGGCTAATTAACTTCTCTTTTTCAAAATCTTGCAGTAAAAACTTAAGACGTTCATTTAGTCTTTGTTCCTTAATATATTTGATCTTGTTATCATCAATCAATTTAAGTTTACCGGCAATCACATCCGCTACTTGTTCAGAAGAAATGCCTGATTGAATTTTCTTGATGATTTCATCAAAATTATAAATTATCTCAGCACCAGATTCTGAAAGCTTCGTTACAACCATTTTAATTAATGCCATTTCTTCGTTATAATCACCGACAATGTTTGGCAAAACTTCATAATCCGCAAAAATTAAAGTATTAGTCATATTAAAAACTGTAGCTTTCGCTCTGCTTAAGATTTCTACATTGATTTTACGGTTAGAAGGATTTATTGTACGCATACCGATAATTCGGGCTGTGACACAATATTTTTCTAAATCGGCTGCCCGTGGATTTTCGATTGTTGCGCTTTTTTGCATAACGATTAATATAAGATTACTATAACTTCTTTCGCTTTCTTTTATTGCGTTTATTGCTTTTGTGCTTAAGACATCGATAGTGATTGTATTTTCAGGAATCGGAATGATACCTTTAACAATTAGAACAGGCAAGGTTTTTGTGTTAGTTTCATTATTCATAGTCTTTAAACCTCCTTTAAACATTATTTTAATTATATCACTATAGCAAAGAAATTTCAAGCGTTATGATATCATTTTCATAATTTCGTCCTTACTAAAACGATATGATCCCTTCTGAAGATTAAAGGTAATATCACTTAATATCATTTCGATTATATTTTTTAGACCTCTAGCTCCTAATTTTTTATAATAAGCATAGTCTGTTATATAATCTAAAGCATCTGCTTCTAAAGAAATACTGATTTCATCATCCTTTAAAATATCATTATATTTTTTCAGTAAAGAACTCCTATCACCAGCAAGAATATTTTTTAATTCACCTTTACCTAGTTCTTCAAGACGAACAATAATCGGAAAACGACCAATAAATTCCGGTAACATACCAAATTTAATTAAATCTTCTTGAAGGTAATGGGGCAAAGCATTGTTTCCAGTCTTTTTTTTACTAAAGCCAATAGCTGTATCTTTCTTTCTTTGCGCAACAATATTATCCAGATTAGTAAAAGCACCTGCACAAATAAAAAGAATATCTTTTGTATCCATCACAACATCTTCACGATTAAATGATCTTCTGGGATTACCTAAAGGTACAGTAACCTTACTGCCTTCTACAATCTTTAATAAAGCCTCCTGAACACCTTCTCCTGAGACGTCTCTGGTAATACTGACATTTTCGCCTTTACGGCCAATCTTATCAATCTCATCGATAAAAATAATGCCTTTTTCCGCTTCTTTGCGATTATAGTTTGCGCTTTGTAAAAGTTTGTAAAGAATGTTTTCTACATCTTCACCGACATAACCAGCCTGTGTCAGCGATGTCGCATCCGAAATGGAAAACGGAATATTCAGAATTTTAGCTAATGATTTAGCTAATAAGGTTTTACCACAACCTGATGGACCAATTAAAAGGATATTGCTTTTTTCCGTTTCTCCATTTAAATTGTTTATCCGTTTAAAATGGTTATAAATAGCTGATGACAACATCTTCTTAGCTTTATCTTGGCCAACACAAAAAGCATCAAGACGATTATAAATCTCGATCGGTTTTAAAAATTTCGAACTTATATTTGTTTTAACCTTATTTTCTTTATCAATTAATAATTCATCACACTTGCGAATGCAGGATTCACAGACATAAAAATCATTATGAGAGATGAATTTTTCCTGATTCTTAAAACTTTTATTACAAAAAAGGCATATAATTTTTTCTTCCACACGCTTCACCATTATTTAGTGTGCTTTAGTTCTTAAGTTCTAAACATAAAAAAAAACTCCAAAATCAGAGTTTTTTCGTTTTCATCGTACAATTTACTCGTAAACAGCCGAATCTGTAAGTAATTTTTTAGCTTCTTGAATACCTAAATCAGTAAGAACATCTTCTCTAGCAATCAGTTTACGGATTTCAGAAGTTGATTTACCATAGACATTAGCTAGATTATCATAATGAGCATTTACCGCTTCTTCAGAAATCTCAAATTTCTCATTTTTAGCGATGGCGCTTAAAATTAATTCCGTGCGAACTCTTTTATCAGCTTCACTACGAACTTCAAGCTCAAACTTTTCAATAGTCTGACCAGTATATTGTAAGAATGTTTGTAAATCAAGACCATATTGTTTAGCTTGTTGCGTAACGTTTCCTTTCAGATAATCCTCTTCACGGTCAAGCATTTCTGCTGGAATATCTAACTTTGTATTTTTAAATAATAAGGCTAGAAGATCTTCAAAGATTCTATTTTCTTCAGCATTCTTTTTATTTTCTTCTAATTTATTGCGAAAATGCGCTTCAAGTTCTTCTTTGGTTTTAACATTTTCAATTTTAAGTCCTGCAATATATTCTTCTGTTAATTCTGCCAGAACCTTAGTTTTGATCTCATGAAGCTTAACTTTGAATACAACACTTTGACCTTTTAGTTCTTCAGAATGATACTGTTCCGGAAAAGTTACACTTAATTCTTTTTCTTCTCCTGGTTTCATTCCAGCCATTTGTTCTTCAAAGCCAGGAATAAAACGGCCACTACCTATCTCCAGTTCCGCATTTTCAGCTTTTCCGCCTTCAAAAGGAATGCCATTTAAAAAACCTTCATAATCAAAGACTGCGACATCTTTAAGCTCAAGAGCGCCTTTTTTAGCAACAAGTTTACCATCACGCTTTTGTAGATTAGCAATTGAATCTTCTATCTCAAAATCAGTAACTCCAGTATCGGCTTTTTTTACTTTTAAGCCTTTATATTCGCCAAGTTTCGCTTCTGGTCTAACTGTGACATTGATAGAAAATTCAAAATCAGTGCCACGTTCAATTTTTTCATCATCAATCTCTAAATCAGGTTTACTGACAGGCACATGAGTTTTAGTTTCAAGAAAATCCTGATATTTCTTTTCAACCCAATAATAGATTGCGTCTTGAAATAAGGCTTTTACTCCAAATTTCTTTTCAAAGATTTCACGAGTAACGTGACCTTTGCGAAAGCCTTTAATTTCCACTTTCTTTTTATTTTCTTCAAAAGCAACATTCAAACCTTCTTCAAATTCGTCTTTAGTTACCTTAAATGTTACTTTAATTTTATTATTTTTTAAGTTCTCAATTTGCATTTTTTGTTTCTCCTTTATTGTAATCCCTGTAAAATTATATCAAAAATTTGAGTTTATGTCAAAGAAAAGTTATTAATAAACAACTTTTAAGTAAATAAATTTTTATTTTCATCTAAGATAGAGTTTGCGTAAAGCTAATTATTGCTTTTTCTGGACTTGAAACGAAGAACTAAGAAAACAATTGAAACTAACTCAAGTGTTGAGATTACAGTAACTCTTAAAGTCCAAAAAATATTATTAGGCGCAACTTCCCAAATCGCAGTAAGTGTTAAATTTATGATATCATCTTAGTTTCAATTAATACAATACGCCAACCTAGTAAATTATAACCTTTGTGTTCATCAAGTAGTGGCTTGCCAAAACTAAGAAAAAAGACCATTATTACAGGTCTTTTACATCTTATTCACCAGCTATAGAAATATTCTCCACTAAAACGGAAGGACTACCAATATGACCAAAATTAAAACTTAAATCATTTCCTACAGCTTTAATTGCTTGGAATAATTCAATTATATTACCAGATGTGACAAACAAAGTTACTGGCTCAGTAATTTTACCGTTTTCAATTAAGAAACCGCTAGATTGTAAGCTAAATGAACCACTTACCATGCTGATTCCAGAATGAAGCCCATTAAGTTCTGTGATATAAATCCCATTGCCACATTTTTCAGCTAATTCCTCAACAGAATCCTTACCTTTATCAAGATAGAAATTATGTGGTAAAACCGCTACTGCCGCATCAATTGAACGCTTAAATCCATTACCCGTACTTTCAAGATTAAAATGCGCTGCTGACTTTAAACTATGGTGATAAGTTTTCAAAACTCCCTTTTCCACTAAAGTTTTATTTTTAGTCGCAACCCCTTCGTCGTCAAATGTCTGAATGAAGTTAGCTTCTTTAAATAAAGGATTATCGATAAAATTAACAACTTCACTACCGATTTTTGTATTCAACTTATCTTTAAGACAACTTAAACTGCGCATAACTGCCTCTCCAGAAAAAATCCCGGAAATTGCTTGTAAAAATGAAGCAAATGTCTTATTTTCAAATATAACATTATATTTACCCGTTTTAACTTTTCCAGCAGCTAACCTTTTTAAGGTAGTCGCTACTAGATCTTTAGCAAAATCTTCTGGTTTAAAGTCTTTGAACTTCTTAACGATTTTATAATCATAATCAGATTTACTTTCTTCACCGTCTTTAACAACTAGCTGGGCCGAAATTGTAGCGAATGAATAATGCTTTTCTAAATTAAGCCCTAATGAATTTAACAAATTAACACTAACTTCACTTTCGCTATATCTTACTTGAAAGTGCGAAACTCTTTTATCAAGTGAAAAAGCAAGATTAGAAATTTGTTTGATTAAGTTCATTTTATCCGCAACAGGAACCTTTGTAAAATCATCATATTCTTCATTAACTTTTTCATAATCCTTTGAACCAGGAAAGATAATTGTCTTTTCATCACTAGATATAATACTAGCATTATCTTTTAAACGCTTAATAATAAAGTCCGCTTTTTCTTCTGCTAAGTTTTCTGAACTGACATAACCCATTTTTCCATTATATAAACAACGAAAGGCTGCTGCGTCAGTATTATTATTATTTACGTTATCCATTTGGCCATCAAAAAAAGTTAAACTAAAACTTTTAGTTTTCTGATGGTAAATTTCTAAATCCGTTAAGCCAGCAGCTTTAGCTTTTTTAATTAAATCCTTAAAGTTCATTAGTTACTGCCTCCTTTTCCGCCAACAAGCATTTCTTTAACTCTAATAGTTGGTTGACCAACATCAGCGTGCAGCGCTCCACTTATTGAACCACAAACACCATGACCGAATGTTAAGTTATTAGCTACCATATCAACATTAAGTAAAGTTTGTGCCCCATTACCAATTAATGTTGCGCCTCTGACTGGTTCAGCTAGCTTACCATCTCGAACCATATAACCTTCTAAAACCGCAAAGTTATATTCACCAGTAACTGGATTAACCGATCCGCCACCCATCTTTTTAGCAAATAAACCATACTTTGTATCAGCAATAATTTCCTCAAAGGTACTAGTTCCGTTATCAATGAATGTATTATGCATTCTTGAAGTTGGACTAAAACGATAGTTCTGTCTTCTGGTAGACCCAGTTTGCTCTTCTTTCATCCGGCGACCGTTACGCATATCAACCATATATGAAGTTAGGATTCCTTTGTCGATTAAAACGATTTTCTTAACATCGTTTCCTTCATCATCGATATTTTCACTACCGATATTCCCTTTTAGGGTTCCATCATCAACAGCTGTGACTAATTCGCTAGCAATTCTTGTGCCTTTTTTACCAGCAAAGACGGACATGCCTTTAGCAACCCCAGTCGCTTCTAAGCTATGGCCGCAAGCCTCATGAAGGATAACACCGCCAAAACCATTATGAATGATAACTGGCATTGTTTGTCCGACCATCTCCTCAGCATGCAATATTCTGACTGCAGCAGCCGCAACTTCTTGCGCCAAAGTCTTTAAATCCACTTCTTCTAACAGTTCGTAGCCTTTATTATGACCAATTGTTTCACCAGCATCTTGCATTTTAGTACCATCAGAAGCAATACAGTTAATGCCAAATCTTAAGATATAACGATTGTCAGTCGCATAAACCCCATCTGAATTTACGATTAAAATCTCTCTTGATTCGTCCAAAAGATTAGAAACCGTTTGGGTAATTTCCTTAGAATAAGCACTCGCTGCCTCACTAGCAATTGTCATGTATTTAATTTTAGTTTCGTTAGATACATCTTCTGGTTTAACCTTTGGTGTATGTTTGTCTTCAATCTTTTTAGCTTTTAACACAACTTTTGGAGTCACAGATTTAGATCCATAAGACGCCGCTAAAGTTTCCGCTAATAATAATAACCCCTGTTCACTTAAGTCGCTTGTATAACCATAAACCTCTTCGTGTTCCTTTAAAATCCTGATTCCGGCTCCATAAACATTTCTTGTTAAAGCATTGTTTACTTTACCACCTGTCATTGTTAAAGTATTAATAACCGAATTCTCTGCGAAGATTTCCGCAAAGTCGCCACCAGTTTTAAGGCATTCCACTAAAACCTTAGTACATAAATCTTTTTGAATCATCTTTTTTTCCCCTTTCTAAAATCAGTCTAACCACTATTATAACAAAATTCTTTAATAATAAAATCAAGCATTACTTGAATTTAAAATTTCAACACAACGTGGACAAAGTTGGTTATCATCAACTTTCTTGACAATATTCCAACAACGGGCACACGTTTTTCCTTCAAAAGCCTTAACATCTATATCGATAGTTTTAGCTTCTAGAAACTGACATTCTGAAACAATCAATAATCTTTTTAAATCTAAGTCAGATAATGCTTGATAAGTTTTTTTATCGGCTTTAATCGTTAAAAAGGCATTTAAGGATTTACCGATTACCTTTTCATCACGAGCTTTTTCTAAAGCTTTTAAGACATCTGTTCTTAAGCTAAAGAAAGCTTCAAATTTAGCTTTAAGTCCTTCGCTTTCTTGATAATTTTTCGCTTTTGGCATTTCACATAAGTAAATATCTTCTTCCTTTCGATCAGAGATTTCCCAATAAGCCTCGCTAGCTGTATGAGGAATAATTGGTGAAAGTAATCTTAATAATGAGAAAAGTTGTTCATAGATTACTGTCTGTACACTTAAGCGGATTTTTGATTTTTTAGCTTCAATGTATAAGATATCTTTTACATAATCCAAATAAAACGAACTAAGAACATTAGAGATATAATTATTAATTAAACGTAGAATTTCATCAAAACGAAAATCTTCATAGGCATTAATAACTGCTTGATTTAATTCATCTAAAGCTATCAGCATATAGCGATCAACTTCTGTCATTTCCTTATAAGCAATATTATCTTTTTGAAAGTTAAAGCCATCTATGGCTCCAAGCATAAATTTAAAGGTATTCCTGATTTTCCGATAATTCTCACTAACTTGATTAATCAAATCCAAAGATATCCTGACATCACTAGTATACTCAACGCTTGCGACCCATAACCTTAAAAGGTCTGCGCCCTTTGTATTCATTTCTTTAATCACATCAATCGTATTTCCTACCGATTTACTGATTTTTAAGCCATTACCATCTAAGACAAAACCATGAGAAACAACCTTTTTATAAGGAGCAACCCCCGTTAAAGCAACGCCAGTAATCAAACTCGAGTTAAACCAACCACGATATTGATCAGAACCTTCCATATATAAATCTGCTGGATAAGCTAAGCCATTTAACTTTAACATTTGATGACTCGAGCCTGAATCGAACCAAACATCCATAATATCTGTTTCTTTAGTAAAGATTCCATTTGGCGATGATTTATGCTTATAACCTTTTGGCAATAAATCTTTAGCCTCTTTAATAAACCAGATATCTGAGCCGTATTCTTTAAATAGATCGGCAACATGCAACATAACTTCCTGATCAAGAATTGGTGTTTGATCTTCTCCATAAAAAACGGGAATCGGGACACCCCAGACACGCTGGCGACTAATACACCACTCCTCACGGTCTTTGATCATATTAGTGATTCTTGTTTCGCCCCATTTAGGATGCCACTTTACCTTAGCAATATTCGTTAATAGCTCTTTTTTTAGCTTTTCGATTGAAGCAAACCATTGCGGTGTAGCTCTAAAGATAACTGGTTTTTTAGTCCGCCAGTCATGCGGATAAGAATGAGTAATAGTTTTATGTAACAGTAAAAGATTTTTAAGTTTAAGGTCTTCAATAATAACTTTATTGGCTTCTTCATAAAAAAGATTCTGATACTTCTTTGTTTCGGCTGTTAAAACACCTTTAGCATTAACTGGACATAAAATTTCCAAATTATTATTTTTACCAATTAAAAAGTCATCTTCACCATGACCAGGCGCGATATGAACTAATCCCGTACCATCACTTGTTGTTACATGATGACCAAGTAAAACAGAGTGCTCGGTATCATATAAAGGATGAAAGTAAGTTAAACCAACAAGAGTTTTACCTTTTACTGTTTTTAAAACTTTACAGTTTTTAAATCCTAAATCAGCTGTCAGTTTTTCTAAAAGCTCCTTCGCTACGATTAAGTTGCCTAAATCAGTCGCAATAAAACAATAATCAATATCTTCGCCAACCGCTACTGCTAAATTAGCCGGCAAAGTCCAAGGTGTAGTTGTCCAGATAACTAAAGCTGTATCAACTGTATCCTTTAAAATCATTTTTACAAAAACAGATTCTGAATTTTTATCATGGTATTCAATTTCTGCCTCTGCTAAAGCTGATTCACTTGAAGGTGACCAATAGACGGGTTTTAAGCCTTTAAAGATTAAACCTTTATCGACCATTTTAGCAAAAATTTTAACTTGCTCAGCTTCAAACTCTTTATTGTAAGTGATATATGGTTTATCATATTCCCCTAAAGAACCTAAACGTTTAAACTGTTCTGTTTGCAATTCAACTTGCGCTTTGGCATATTCCTGACAAAGTTTTCGAAATTCCGGTATCGTCTTTTCCTTACGATTTACGCCTTTTTTAGCAAGTGCTGTTTCAATCGGCAAACCATGCGTATCAAAACCTGGCAGATAGCGGGCACAAAACCCGTTCATATTTTTATAACGAATTACAAAATCCTTTAAGGTTTTATTTAAAAGATGCCCAGTATGAATACTGCCATTAGCATATGGAGGTCCGTCATGAAGTAAATAGGGTTTATTATTTTTATTTTTTTCAATGACTTTATTATATAAATCTAGTTCTTGCCAGCGCTTTTGAAATAAGGGTTCTCTGACCCCTAAGTTTCCGCGCATTTCAAAATTTGTTTTTGGCATCAACAATGTATCTTTGTAATCTTTTTCCATAATCAAAAACCTTCCTTTAAAAATAAAAAAACATCCTTAAAAAATATTTAAGGACGAAAATTCCGTGGTACCACCTTATTTCCTAAGAAAATTAATTCTTTAGGCACTCAAAAGACTGTAACGTAGTCAGACGTTTATGTTATACTTAGTGATTCAGTTCAATTCCATAGTATCGGCTCTCACCAATCCCGATTCGCTTTTTTAACCGGTTTTTGAACTGCATGTCTAAGCCATATTTATATTTATTTCAATTATTATAACACAAGAAAGCGAATATCAATTAAAATAATTAATGAAAGCGATTTCTAACGGTCTATAAACTGACTAACAAAATCATTTAAAGTACCATCTAGAAAATTTTCTTTCTTAGAAAACAGATAACTTTTATTGTTAATCGCAATAATTTTCCCTTCTAAGGCAAAACAAACTCCAGAAAGAAAATTTAAATGAAGATTAGCTACTTCTGTTGTCATCTTTTCAAAGTTAACAACAATTGGCATTCCGCCCTTGATTTTAGTAGCTAAATTAATAATCTCACTAGCTTCAATAACCTGAACAAATTCGATTCGATCAGAGGCTTTCTTATTGCCTTGATTATAATAATTCTGATTATTTACCCGTCTTTTAGCTTCTTCGTATTCCTGTTCGGTATTCCGTTTTTTCTTGGTAAAAAACATATTTATTATCCCTTCTTTATAAGTATTCTTCCTAAACGGAGATGTGTTGCCTGATGTTTTAAAGCGAGGCCATAATCATCAGACATCCCCATCGACAAAGCTTTTAATTTAAGTCCAAATTTTTGATTGGCAGATTGCAAAAGCTCAGATAATTTTAGAAAACAAGCTTCAACGCTTTCTTGATTTTCACTAGCAATTGCTATTGTCATTAAACCAATTAAATTAAGTTTAGGTGACTTATTGATTCTCTCAACAAACATTGCCAAATCATTTTCTTTGATTCCGTTTTTTGTGCTTTCGTTTGAGGTATTCACCTCAATAAAACAGTCAATTGCTTTTAGCGCATATTTATCAATAACATCAATTAATCTTAAACTATCTATCGAGTGCAGGCAATCAATTTTATTGATAACTTCTTTGCACTTGTTAGATTGTAAGTGACCGATAAAATGCCATTTTACATCATGGTTTTTAAAGCTTTCATATTTCTTTAAAAAATCCGCTACTCGGTTTTCCCCAAAATCCCTGATTCCGGCTTCATAATATTTAAGCAATGAAACAGAATCAACATATTTAGTCGCCGCAACAATCTTAATTTCCGGATTTTTTTCTTTTAATCCAAAGATCAATTCTTTATTTATTTCCATTAAACATTAAATCTAAAAAGAATCATATCGCCATCTTGGACCAGATATTCCTTACCTTCTTGACGAACCCGACCTTTTTCTTTAGCTTTTACATAAGAACCAGCTTCAAAAAAATCATTACAACTCACCGTTTCCGCCCGAATAAATCCTCTTTCAAAATCACTATGAATAATTCCGGCGCACTCTGGGGCAGTCATACCTTTAACAAACGTCCAGGCCTTAACTTCCTTTTCACCAGCGGTAAAATAAGTTTGTAATCCTAACAATTCATATGAGGCTTTAATCAATAAGTCAAGTCCAGAAGCATTAAGACCAAGTTCTTCTAAAAATAAGGCTCTTTCATCATTTGGCAGAGAATTAAGTTCAGCTTCAATTTTAGCACAAATCGGCACAACTGGAGTCTGACCTGCAAACTTTAGTAGTTTCTGGTAATTATCGCAAGCATCTAAATCATAAAGATCGTTATCGCTGATATTAGCAATATACATTAATGGTTTTAACGTTAAAAAGTTAAAAGCTTTTATTGTCTTTAATTCTTCTTTAGCAAGCGAAAGACTTCGCAAAGGATTTTCAGCTAAAAGAGTTTCCTGAAATCTTTTTAAAAGATGATATTCTGTCGCATCTTCAATACCAAGCAAAGCTTTTTTTTCAATTTTTGGCAGCCTTTTTTCAATGACTTCTAAGTCAGCCAACATTAACTCAAGACCAATTGTTTCAATATCACGGAGTGGATCAAGTGAGCCATCAACATGAATAATCCCGGAATCCGTAAAGCAGCGGACAACCATGCAAATCGCATCACAACTACGAATATGACTTAAAAACTGATTACCTAATCCTTCACCTTTAGATGCGCCTTTAACTAACCCGGCAATATCTGTAAACTCGAAAGTAGTCGGAACTGTTTTTTTAGGGTTGATTATTTGACTAATTTTTTGTAGTCGTTCGTCAGGAACTTCTACAACACCAACATTAGGATCGATTGTGGCAAATGGATAGTTCTCCGCTAAAACATTATTTTTTGTGATTGCATTAAAGAGCGTTGATTTACCAACATTTGGTAAGCCAACGATACCGGCAGTTAAACTCAAATTTATCAGTGGCACAATTTTTCAGAAAAATTGTACACTCCTTTCTTCTAAAGTATTATTATACTTCAAAACTATTAAAAAAGCAAGAAATAAAGATTTAGCTTTAATTCTAATTTTATTATAATATTTCAAAAAAAATTTAACTAAGAATAGTTTTTTATATACCTGCTATAAGCAATTTTTATTGGCTGATTAAGGCAAAATTGCTTTTTTTAAACCATTCATCTGAAAAAAGCATGAAATATCATTGACTTTTTATGACATTCACAATATAATATAAATGATGTAAAAATATCATATGAGGAGAATTAATATGCTTTTAGATAAATCTAGCAAACTTGTGACTACCCTTGACTTTCGTGGCACAAAAATTCAATTTTTAGAAAACTTATCAGCTAAGGACTTATTCTTGCTGATTGCTGACGTATTACAGTTAGTCAGCCGTAAAGAAAGTTTCAAAGCTAAAGACTTAGCACCTAAAGAATGGAAAGGAACAATTTACCAACAACTTTATGTTGCTTGCGGCGAAAACAAAGTTGAAGCGAGCCGTCTATTCGGTGTTATCGTTAAACAGGCTTTAATTATGACGCCACTATTATTCACTCAAGTTGGTGCAGAAACGGAATTCGATTCAGTAGTATATACCAGAGTTTAATTTCAAAAATGTTTAAGGAGCTAAAAAAGCTCCTTTTTTCTTGTTAATTTTTGATTTATTCAATAAAAATCGCTGAATACCAGTTCTGCGTTTCATTTTCCAAAGCCAATGTTAATAATGGCAAATTAAATTTTTTCACGGTCGCAAAAACATCAATGCCTACACTATGAAAGGCAGGTCTGGCTTTTCTTCGGTTAACACAGTCTTTATCACTTTTAGCCATGCACTCTTTACATAATCCGCAATCTGAAAGTGAAAAAGCCCAATAAAAACCATCAACAAAAGCCTTTGATTCAATTTGAAAACTTAGACGCTGTGATGTATGTTTATCAGCACAATGAATAATAATTCCGCCCTTATACTTTTCTAGCATTTTTCGATATTGTTCTAATCCTAAAAAGTTAGGCGCTGATGGACAGGTATGACTTCTTCCCCAATCACTGCAGCCAAATGCACATTTAAGTAATGTTCTTTCGTCATAGACAATATCATCTTTTTTAAAATATACAGCATTTAAAGCGCCATTTTTTTGACAATAATCAATGTATTCTTTTATCTTTTCGTTCATAAATTTCTCCTTAAATCTTAAGTAAAATTATAAACGAAACAACCTGCAAAGTCAAGAAAAAAAGAAAACCACCTATCTTAGTTTTCTTTAAATCCTGCTCTTGTGCCATATATAGATTACTTATCATAATCGGGCCCGTAATCTTCTTCTTTCATCACAAACCAACTAAGTTGAATCACAAATCCACAGACAGAACATACCATCAGAATGCCAAATTGCGTAAACCGATGTGGTTCAGCTTTAAAATAGCCACAATCACAAATTAGAAAATGCCAGTTGTGATCGCCTTGTTCTGCTCTAGTAAAAATATGATTTACACAAATTATCGATACTTCAAACCTCGCAACAAACTGCGGATTATTTTGATAGACACCTTCAATCACAACCGTTCCAAATCTAATGCCAGTAATTAATCCATCAATGCTTACCGTCGCAACGCTGATATTTCTTGAGAACCAGTTAAAGTTTCTTGTATCTAATGTTGGACTGTCATTACCTAAGGTGATAAATCTGGTATTATCTTCATGAAGAGTAACCCAAGGATTTAAATGCACAGGAATCGGTAAACCTTTTTGACTTGAAACTTCCGTTCCGATTTTTCCGCCACTATCCATGCCAACCTGTAAAAATATAGGTTCGCCATTATTAAGAAGAATTACTTCAATTTCAATAAATGAACGCCATCTTTGATGATGATTATAAATCGCTTGAATTGTTACTATTCCTGAACTTTTGGCAAGCAAAACCCCATATGAATTTACTTCTAAAATATTTGAATTACTGGAAATCCAGGTATAATTATTTCTTAATGCTGGATTATGAAAAGCCGCGTTATTATCAGGTCCATTAATTGGTAATAATTCCCCCGTGTTGCTGACTTCTAAACTTGTTTGAGCATCTACGCCATTAACTCTTAAGTCTAGTACAAATTTTCTGAAAAAATTCCATAAATTAGTAGCGCCTTCAAAAGCATTTATGTCGATTTGGGTTAAATTATCCGGAATTTCAACAGTTATAATATTTTCACAGCCAAAAAATGCATAATCAAAGATTCTTGAATTACCTGTTATTGTTACTACTCTAAGTCTGTTTGGGATAAAGTTATTTTGATTTTGGTACATTAAAGCCCCAAAAATAAAACCAAAATGACTATTAGTTTGATTGTCTATCCTTTGTCCAATAAAGGGTATAGTGATACTTTCTAAGCCAGTATTGCCCGCAAAGGCACCAAAGCCGATAAATCTGACTCCTTCAGGAAGCTCTACATTTCTTAAGATATGATTACCACGAAATGCACCTATGCCAATTTCTTGAAGTTTACTACCATTTTCAAAAGTTAGCTCATTGAAGTTCATAATATTGGCAAATGCAAAGTCGCCAATCTGAATTACGTTTCTGGGAATCGTAACTGTCCATAAGGCGGTATTACTAAAAGCATGGCTGCCAATATGAGTAAGTTGGCTGTTTGCTTCAAAATTAATTGTTTGTAAAGACGTATTATAAAATGCCCGTTCACCAATACTTGTGACTGAATTAGGAATATTAATATTTCTGATGCCAGTATTTTCAAAGAGCCTATTAGGGATACTTAACATTCCTTCGGCGATATTAACTTTTAAATTAGTATTTGCAAAAGCATTGATAGCTATATTATTTATACTAGCAGGAATAGTAATTTCCGTTATCAGATTTTGATTAGCAAAACCATTAGCAGCAATCTCTGTAACCGAAAATCTAGTTCCATCAATGATAACTGACTCAGGAATCATCACATTTCCGGCTAAAACTGTTCCTGGTCTTACTCTGACAGAGACACTGCTTGTGCCAGAAATGAGTTCAAATTGCAAACCGCCTTCAATCAGGTTAAAGCCTGTCCAGCCTGCTTCCCGGTAGGCCCGGTAGCTGCCATCTGGAATAATTACAGAAATCTGATTTCTTTGCACTTCATGACTTCCTGCACCCGCAAAGGTTGTCTTATTTATCTGTTGCGGTACTATAGCTTGATTAGTAATAGTTCTTAAACCAGTTGCGCCTAAAAAAGCAAATTGACCGATTTCCGTAACTGTGGCTGGTATTGTAATACTTTGTATAGAACGATTGCCGTGAAAGGCATAGGGTAATATACGTTTTCCGGAAACACTTAGATTGGCGGTAACGTTTCTTAAATCACCATTTGGCAGCCTGCCTGATAAAAATGTCTCACCACTTATAATCGCCATGCGTCTGACAAGTTCCGCATTGCTTACTGCACTAAAAGTTGCTCGCCAGCCTTGCATTATGCAGGTATTATTTGTTGAGGGAAAGATAAAACCAACTGGAGCATTTTGCGTTCGGCGCATAATTCCTTCATGTCCTAGCCAATGTCCCCATTTTAAGTTTTCGTCTGAATCAGCTGCAGATGCCACATTAGCACGACCAAGATTTGGAATACCCATGGAATGTTCATCCGATAACCTACCAAAATTATGGCCTATCTCATGAATAATTAAATTATGATATACCGGCCGATTCCATCCGCTAATGGGCTCACCACTAAAACGGGTTGTTACACCAAGTGTGTTTAGATTATCATATCCAGCACCAGCCCCAAAAGCAACGCCGCCACCAACTTCGCTATTAGCGATAACTTGAGTCATAATGACATTCGCTGAAACCCAATTAGAAATTTCTAAAGCGTGTGTTATTCTTCTTATGCCTAAATCCCATGATCTTCTAAGATGAGTACCAAAATAAGTACCCTCATAAGGAAAAGTTCCAATATTTATTCCCGATTGAGTTGATGGTGTCTCAACTGCATAAATCTTAAAAATATCACTAAATAAACTGAAAGGATACATTGTAGTTAGGGTTTCACTAAACTCAATAGCACTACGCAAAAAAGTGCCAGGAGCAGGATTTGGCCAATAGCCCATTTGTCCCTCTTCATTTCCAACAGTAAAGCCATCTCCTAAAAGCACTAGCACAATGCTCTCAGAGCATTCTCGATTCTCACCAATTATAGTTCTAACATTATAATTGAAATCTTTAGTTTCTTGAAAGCTATTTGTTCTTGTTAAGTTCAAATCCCCAAAAATTTCTGCTATTGGAAGATAGGAAGTTGTCGGTCCGCTATCGGGATTATAAGTCCTTTTAAAACCAAAAGCGTCATTACTTTGCAACATTGTTCTAATATCATTAGAAAAAAAATCTTGTTGCTCTTCTTGCCTTTCCTCTAGAGCATTGGTTTGAGCATATAAATTTAACTGCTGACTTGTTATTCCGATAAAAAGCAATGTTAAAAAACAAACCAATCTTGCGACAACGGTCTTTACTCTTAATAAAATTATTTTATTTATCATTATTATATCTCCAAATTATTGTACGATCAGCGTGATTGTATTAGAAAAAATGTTAATTTCTTTTGCGTTTTCAGGAATATCACCAGGAGCAAGTCCTTGTAACGATTCCCAATTTAAGAAAAATACGGCTCTTACTTGCAACTGATAAGTACCTTGCGGTAAATCAAAATACTTATCCAAATTTATAACTTGCTTAATTACACCTCCCCTTTCTAAGTTTTCAAATGTTGGCCATGGTGGTGAAACTTTATCGATAATCCAAGATTCTCCATAAATTTGAGGATAAAACAAAAAATATTTTGCTATTTTATGATCGTTTTTACTAATGTTTTCTAGTTCAACATGGACTAAAATATTTTCACCTTGCTGCATTATCGAATGCTCTACCGAAATTTTTAATAAAAAATCGTTAGTTTCATCTTCTCTTCTTTCACAAGCATTCAACGCCAAAATAGTCAATATAATCGTTATTACACTAAATACCCCTATAGTCCTCTTACCCATTTGAATCCCTCTTTTGAATTAATATCTTACTGTATTATATTCTTCATTTAATTTAAATAATCTTTTTTACAGAAAAAATTTTTAATGCTCAGAATAAATAATTGATTTATTAATAGTTATGAGAAATTTGTTTGTGTTTAAATCATAACATATTTCTGAAAATAAAGCAACTAGATTTAGCCCAGCAAAGCAATTTAATTAATTAATAATTTTAATCAATGCCCTAATTTTTATCGATTACCATTTCTATTTGTCGAATATCCTCAAAATCTAAGACCTTAAAAGAAAAAAGAAAACCTCTTAACTTAGTTTTCTTTATTTAATCTTCTCATACATCGTTTTTAAAGCCGTTTTTTCAATTCTGGAAACCTGAGCCTGACTAATTCCTAATTCCTCGGCTATCTCAATTTGTGTTCTTCCTAGAAAATAACGTTCATGAATAATACTTTTTTCTCTTTTATTCAGTTTAGATAAAGCCATTCTGACAAGTCTGTCTTTTTCCCAATCACTTTCCACAACATCATTATCAGAAATTTGATCAACTAATTCTATTTGGTCGTTACCATTATCATATATCGGCGTATAAATAGAAATCGGGTCTTGAATAGCTTCTAAAGCCATAATGATATCAAGAGGATCAATACCCATAACTTCCGCAATTTCTTCAGTAGTTGGTTCACGATGATTTTTTCTAAACAACTCATCTCTGATTTGAATACTTTTATAAGCCGTATCTTTTAAACTTCTAGAAATTCTTAATGATGAGTTGTCTCTGATATGCCTTCTGATTTCACCAATAATCATCGGAACAGCGTATGTTGAAAAACGAACCTTATGAATCGGATCGAAATTATCGATCGCTTTCATTAAGCCGATTGTACCAACCTGAAATAAATCATCCATTAATTCTTTCTTTCCGTGAAACTTTTTTAAAATACTCAAAATAAGCTTCAGGTTGCCCTTAATCATCGCATTACGCGCTTCAATATCCCCATTCCTTACTCTTTCCAGTAGTAACATCATATCTTCATTTTTAATCGTTTCTAGCTTCGATGTATCAATACCGGTAATTTCAACTTTTTGCATAAAAAAATCCATCTCCTTATCAAGAGTATGGTCTTTTTTCACTGTTTTTATTACTGAAATAGCAATTATTTTATTTTTAACTATTGCCAGGCCTTTTTTCGCCAAAGATAATTGTCAAACTATTGTACAAAGCTGAAATTTTTGTCAGAAGCTTGGAGTTAAGAATAAAGTTTTAATTCCAATTCATCTTTTAACTTATTAAAAATTCTTTTTTCCAGTCTGGAAATATAAGATTGCGATATTCCTAAGTAGTCAGCTACCTCTTTTTGAGTCAATGCTTCCTGATTATTTAAGCCAAAGCGCAAGCCAATAATTTCTTTCTCTCTTTTTTTAAGTTTACCTAAAGCAGAAAGCATAATTAGCTCTTTTTCTTTTTGCAGAATTGGCTCATAAGCTTCATCTTTTTCCGTTCCCATCAAATCTGTCAAAAACAATTCATTACCATCACTATCAACATTAATTGTTTCATTTAAGGAAACTTCACTAACTGTCTTACTGATTTTTCTAAGAAACATTAATATCTCATTTTCAATACAACGTGAAGCATAAGTTGCGAATTTAATATTTTTGTCTAATTTAAAGGTCTGAACGCTTTTGATTAAACCCATTGAACCAATCGAAATCAAATCCTCAAGACCAACCTTAATGCTTTCAAACTTTTTAGCAATATAAACTACTAAGCGTAAATTGTGTTCAATTATTTTATTTCTGGCTTCCATTGAACCTTCACTGACTAAGTTGAAATAAAACTTCTCCTCTTCATCAGTTAAAGGAGGTGGTAACATATCCGATGACTGAATATATAAAACGCGTTTTGGCCTCTTAAAAATTCCAATGAACTTCATTAATAACTTATACATAAAAAACACCCTTTCTATTCTTTCAATAAATCTAATCCAAAAATCCCGTCAAACTCCAAATCACCAAACGCCAGATATACCTCCCTTTTTAGTTGTTTCTCACCAATAGTAATATAAAAATCACTAATCCGATAAATATCCATTTTGTAACTTTGACCTAAAGATTTTAGTTTAATTGATGCATCAGACTGATATAACATCCGATGTTTTTCATTTAAAATTACAATTGGTACATTATCTGTTTCTGATTTTGAAAAGTTACCAGTATCTAAGAAGGCCTGAAACTGATATTCTTTTCCTTGGATATTAAAATTGATATTGTAAAAATATTGTTTAATTAACTTAGTATCAATTTTAGGCAAGATATCTAGTTCAAAGATAATTATCATAAAGATTAATGAGATGAGTAAAGATATATTTAAATTAAGATTATAGATATTTAAAAAGAAATTAAAGCCACCTAATACTATATTAAGAATGAAATATATCAAGGCAATCTTAATAATTGTTTTTGGTTTTTCCGGATAAAAAGCCGTCCCAACAATCAGTAATCCAAAAATATACTTCAGATAATTACTTATTAAAGGGTATTGAAGATAAATAAAAAGATTTACATTAAGTAAGAGTATGCTTAAAAATAAATTTTTATGACTGACTTTTTTACTAAAAATCTTCTGGCAAAATTTAATGATTAAATAATGAATCACAACGTTAATTAAAATCAGATATTCCAAATATACAATCATTTTTTCACCCGCTAAAATTATATAAAATCAGGAAGCCAAAAAATGTCAGATAAAAGGACTACAGAACCAAAAAATTAATGCTTTTTTCGCATAAATTTTCGGAATTAAAAGCAAATCAGGCTAATTATTTTTAGAGACAAAAGCAGATTTTGGAAGATTTACTTATTTTCAGAAAAAATTAGCAAAAAAAATGAGCAAAAATTAAATTGCTCATTAAATTATTATTAAATATATCCCTCGTAAATTCCTACCAAATTACCTTCAGGATCCCGAAAGTAAACACAGCTAAAATTTCCCCAATCACTAATCTTTTGCGGTTCTCCCAAAAATTCAATGCCATTATTTTTTAATTTTTGATATATATTTTTAAAGTCATCTGTATAAATAACAAACATTAAAGTATCTGGCTGTTGATTTGAAGAAGGTTGAGTATAACCTTTCCACATACTCATATTCTCTCCATTAAAGAGCGCTAAAACTGGTTTTTGGTCCTTAGCGATGGCTAAAGAAACATATGGTCCCTTTCTATCTCCCCAAGTTGCGACTAACCCAATTTTTTTGTGTAAAAGTCAAACATGTTGAACCTATCTTGTCAAGTATATTTCAAAAAAATAATCAACACAAAAATAACAAGCCTAAAAACGAGGTTAGATAATTATATTTTATCAAGAAATATTAACGATTTACATATTGAAATATTTCGATGTAATGTGTTATAATGAATATATCGAAATATTTGAATGTGAGGTGTATGTTTGAAGAATAATCATATTGAAAACGCTAAAATCTTCAAAGCATTTTGTGATGAAACACGACTATTAGTGCTATCACTACTACAAAGCGGTGAAAAATGCGCCTGTGACCTTTTGGAGCAAGTTAGCGTGGGGCAATCTACTTTATCGCACCATATGAAGATACTCATGGAAAGTGGCGTTGTCGTTGCTCGTAAAGATGGCAAGTGGACTTATTACTCCATCAGCCAAGAGGGGAGCAAAACCGCTATTGAATTGCTAGGAAACCTTACTGCAATAGAGGTAGATACGGCTAAAATCAAGAGGGATTGCACTACCGATAATGCAAGCGATACAAAAAAATGCTGTTAAGTTTGGGGAGATTTGATGAAGAAACAAGCCTTTAGGGGTGAATTAGCTGCTGAATTTTTAGGCTCTATGTTTTTGGTTATGGCGGCTGTGGCTTCCATGATTATGTTTGCAGAAGTGTTTGAAACAACCAAGGCTGTTGCGGTGCTTGCCAATGCGGTAGCTGTTGCCTTTGTACTCTGTGCATTAATAGAAATGTTTGGTTCAATTTCTGGCGCACATTTTAACCCTGTTGTTACAATGATAATGCTCTTTGAAAAAAAGATAGGAGCAACAAAAGCCGCCTTGTTTACGCTGTTTCAGTTCATTGGGGGTATAACAGGCACAGCACTAAGTCGCCTTATGTTTCTTGATGATGTTGGCTCTATACTGGCGGTTTCTGATAATGTACGGAATGATTATGTGTTTTTTGGCGAGATTTTTGGCACATTCATTCTTGTGCTTGCGATTTTGCTACTTGTGAAGGCAGGGTCAAATAAAATCTCAATTATTATTGGGTTACTGGTTGGCGGTCAACTTATGTCTACATCTTCTACCATGTTTGCCAATCCGCAAGTTACAGTTGCGAGAATATTTACAGATACTACATCGGGCATTAGACCGATTGACGGTGTAATCTTTATAGCCATGCAGATAATCGGTGCATTATTAGCATATGGAGTTTACAGATTTTTTTTCGCAAAGAAGTCTTATAAAATGGAGGAAAATAAATGATAAAAGTAGGATTTATTTGTGTTCACAATTCTTGTCGCAGTCAGATTGCGGAAGCCCTCGGCAAACATCTTGCCGCAGACACCTTTGAAAGTTACAGCGCAGGAACTCATACCAAAGACAAAATTAACCACGATGCAACCCGTATAATGAAAGACAAGTACGGCATTGATATGGAGCAAACGCAACGCCCAAAACTTCTTGAGGATATTCCTGAATTGGATATTGTTATCACGATGGGTTGCAATGTGGATTGTCCGCTTCTACCATGCAAACATAGGGAAGATTGGGGACTTGATGACCCTACAGGAAAAAGCGATGATGAATTTTTGAAAATAATTGCCCAAATAGAGCGGCAGATAAATGAGTTAGTTCGTCGAATATCAGCAAAAGAGTTGCTCTAAAAATATTTTAGGAATTTGCAAAAAACTTCTTGACTCTGTACCTAAGTACAGGGTTTATAATAGTATTTTATATTATAAGTTCTTACTAAAATTATTTCTGACCAAAATATTAGCATGAATCTTTATCTCCATAACAATCTCCTTTTTTGTTTATTATAGCATGAGATAAAGCAATTTTATTGGAAAAAAGCGACTAGTTAATTTTTATTTTTTTTGATTTTTTTCTTTAATTCTAAAAACATATCACTCATGGATAACAAAAAACCAATCATAAACATTGTCATCATCACACCATTTAAGATAGCTATCCATAAATCATTATTACTACTTCCTAAAGAAAGGATTGCCAAACTAATTGAAGAAGTAAAAATCATAAAGCAGGCATAAATCATTTTCTTCATTTAAAACACTCCTCGCTGAATAAGTCATATTACTGTATAATATTATGCTTATCTAGCAAAAAGTATTTATAATAATTTTGCAATAACTGGATTATTAGTTTTATTCTTATCAAACTGCATTAAATATAATTGGTAATAATGCTTTCTATTCTTTAAAAGTTCTTTATGAGAACCTGATTCAATGATTTCTCCTTTTTCAAGAACAATAATCTTATCCGAGTTCTGAATCGTTGAAAGACGGTGCGCTACCATTAACATTGTGCCCATACCCATGATTTTTTCTAAAGAATCCTGAATCAGATGTTCAGTTTCCGTATCAATGTTCGCTGTTGCTTCATCTAAAATGATAATCTTTGGCTTATGCAAGATTGCCCGAGCAAAAGATAAAAGTTGTCTTTCACCAGCTGAATAGTTATTTCCGCGTTCCAAGACTTCTCTTTGATATTTTTCTGGATATAAAGAAATAAATTTATCAGCATTCACATATCTTGCGGCCTCAATCATTTCTTCGTCACTATACTTTTTTGTATCACGAAGTTTGATATTTGTCTCAACTGTTCCCGAGAAAAGAAAGACATCCTGAAGCATCGGACTAACACAGCCGCGTAAACTAGCTAATTTAATATTATTAATATTAACACCATCAAGTAAGATTTCGCCTTTTTGGATTTCATAGTTACGCGTAATTAAGGATAAGATTGTCGTCTTACCGCTTCCTGTCTCACCAACGAAAGCGACAGTTTCTCCAGGATTAATCACAAAAGAAACATCTTTTAAAATCCATTCTTCCTCTTTATAATAAAACCAAACATTGCGAAATTCAATCCGTCCTTGAATATCATTAAGTTCGATTGCTTCTAGAGAATCCTGAATTTCTGGCACAGTATCTAAAATTGTGAAGACTTTTTCTGCCGAAGCAAAAGCCGACTGTAAAGTATCAAATTGCTCAGAAAGATTTTGTAGTGGCGAAAAAAACTGACCTAAATAATCATAAAGCGCAACTAAAACCCCAACCGTAATTACACCATTTAGGGCTCTGATTCCGCCAAAATGTAAAACTAGTAAAGCCGCAATCACAAACAATAAATGAATAAAGGGGCGAAAAAAAGCAAAGCTATACATCGTACGCATATTAGCCTTTAGAAGTAATCGATTTTTTTCTTTATACTTTTGATACTCCGTTTCTTCCCGATTAAACATCTGCGTAATCTTTACTCCGGAGATATGTTCTGATAAAAAAGCATTGACAGTAGTATTATGCGTTCTTGAATCACGATAAGCCTTACGGGAAACCTTACGATAAATAAACGTGCCAACTACTAATAAAGGTAATGTTGATAAGACCAAAATGGTTAAAAAAGGACTTATATAAATCATATAGACAAGAGCCATAATCGCCACAAAGCTATTACGAATGATTCCTAAGATAACATTAGAATAAAAGGCAGTAATACTATTAACATCGTTTGTAACACGGGTAACATACTTTCCGACTGGCGTCAGATTAAACTGATTAGCGGAAAATTTCTCTATATGCGCAAATACTTCTTCTCTTAATTCATAATTAATTTTTTGACTGGCTTTTTGGAGTAAATAGTGCATAGCATAAATGGAGAAAGCATTAATAACTAAAATAACACTCATAATGATAATCCGAAATAAGATATCACTAAAATTAATTGTTTCTGGAGCTAAAATTCCTGGACCAGCAGGTGGGACTAAAATATCAATTATCTGTTTAATCAGAATTGGCACAAAGGAATTAATTGGTACACTAATTAAAATTATAATTAGTCCGGCAATAAAGTATCTTTTATATTTCCAAGCATAAGCTAAAAGACGTTTAGCGATAATTTTATCACTTTGTGTTCGTTCGAATATTTCTTCTTGTTCTTCCATCTTTAAGCCTCCTTAATCCTGAAGTTTTTGAGCTTCTAGCATTTCCTGATATAAAGCTGAAGTCTCTAAAAGCTCTAGATGTGTGCCAACAGCTACCACTTTACCTTCATCAATTAAAACAATTTTATCCATATTTTGCATTGTGGAAAGTCGATGCCCAATAATTATTGTTGTTTTATTATCTCTTATTTTACGTAAATTTGTTAATATTGTTGCTTCTGTTATTGTATCTACTGCCGAAACCGAATCATCAAAAATCAAAATTGACGGATCCTTAATCAAAGCTCTGGCAATGGAAACTCTTTGTTTTTGTCCACCTGATAAAGTCGTGCCTCTTTCACCAACAACTGTCTGATATTTTTCAGGAAATTCCTTTATATTCCGATCGATATCGGAAAGTGCCGCAAAGTGCTCAATTTCAGCTTGTGTTACTTCTTTATGAGTTCCAAAAGCAATATTATTAAAAATTGTATCAGAAAACAAAAAATTACTTTGAGGAACATAACCAATCGAATCCCTTAAAGACTTAACGGAAATTTTCATTATATCATGATCATCAACAAAAACCGCATCTTCCTGAAAGTTATAAGTTCTTAAGAGCACTTCAGCGATTGTTGATTTTCCGCATCCAGTTCTACCAACAATTCCGACCATCTCTCCAGCTTGTATAGAAAACGTTACATTGTCTAAAACAACTCTTTCTGTTTCTGGATAGATAAATGTCAAATTTCTAAAGGTTATTGCCCCAGTTAAAGCAGTTTCTGGTTTATAGCCGTCATCTTTAATCGTAATTGGCGCATCAAGAAATTCAGAAATTCTTTTTAAGCTTGCCCGTCCTTGACTTAAGTTATTTAGAACTTGCGCTAACGCAATCATTGGCCAAATCAGGATAATAAATAACAAATAAAAAGCTACTAGTTCTCCTGGTGAAATAATACCTTCAATTGTAAAGTATCCGCCTAAAGCAAAAATAAAGATAATTGAAAGCCCTATTAATGTTTCAATCAATGTTTCTAGAAAAGCAATTTTTTTAATAAAATCCATTGAAGTATCGTAAACATTTTTATTGTACTTAGTAAATTCCTTTAACTCACGCCGTTCTTTGACATAAGCTTTAATAACCGCAATCCCGCTAAAATTTTCTTGAGTAAAATCAGACAATTTTTCTTGTGCTTCTTGTCTTCTTTTGTGACTCTTAGTTAAACTAACACTCCACCAAAGACCGCCAATGGCAATTATCAGCATTGGCAATAAGGCCATGAAAGTTAAAAGCACATTAAGCTGAAACATTCTCACTAATACAAGGATTGTTAAAAATGTCGCATCAACAAACATTACGACGCCAAAACCTAAAGAGTTACGAATGCTATCAACATCAGCTGTATTTAAAGACATTAAAGCCCCAACTTTTTGACGATTATGATATTCAGCTGATAACTTTTGAGCGTGATCAAATAATTTGTTTTTCAAATCAAATTCAATTCTCCGGGCTGTGCCAATTAATAATACTCGCCAAAATACGCGACCAATAACAACAATGATTCCAAAAAGGAATATGCGGATAACTATTTCGCTCATTGTTTCTGAAAGCATCGTGCCTTCACTTAATCCATCGACCATTCTGGCAAATTCAGTAGGGATTAGCAATTGAACATAACCAATAACTAACAAAAAAAGAATCCCAAAAAGAAATGGAAATAGATATTTTATGTAATACTTATTTATGTGTTTACCGAAAAGCATAATTTTGTCCTCTATTTATTCTGTAATAGTACAATTATATAATATATATAATTTTTTCGCAAGATAATTCATCTTATTCAAGAATTATTAGTTGATTGAAATAGTAAATTCCGCTTTTTTCTTTACGCGGAATTAACTTCTTCAAAATCTTGTGTTATAATCTTAACTGTTATCTGCTCTGATATTCCTATATCGGAGGTGCCCATATGGCTAATAATATCAGATTTTTTCATTATCACGAATATAATAAACACCTCTCCCTAGACAATCGCATTCTAATCCAAACTTCCATCCACTCTAATGTTTCTCTTAAAGATATCGCCTTTCGCTTAAAGAAAGATCCTTCCACCATTTCTAAAGAAGTTAAAAAGCACCGTGTTCATAAACTCTCCATTCCTTACCATCGCTCCAGGAATATCGTTTGCCTACATTTTAAGTCCTGCAAAGTTTTCAATCTCTGCACTTCAGGCTGTAAAATCAAGTACTGTAAAAACTGTTCTAAATGTCAGGATTTCTGCCCTTCCTTCAAAAGAATTGCCTGTAAGAGACTATCAGGCTTTCCTTGGGTCTGTAATGGCTGTCCTAAAGTTTCCAGCTGTCCCATCCAAGATAAATACTATTATTATGGTGATGTTTCTAATCGCGTTTATAAAGATGATTTAAAGTTTTCAAGAGAAGGCATTAATCTTTCCAAAGATGCTTTTATCTCTCTTGATAACCTTGTCTCTCCTTTAATCAAAAAAGGCCAGTCCATCGCTCATATAGCTCGTTCTAATGATATTCCTGTTTCTGAGAGAACTCTTTATACCTACATCAGTAAGCAGTACTTAACTGTTAAAAATATTGATTTACCTCGTTTAGTTTCCTATAAACCTCGAAAAAAAGCCTCTGTTAATCGTGCTCTCATGAAAAAAGCTTACGTGAATCGCAATCTTCACGATTATAATCGTTTCTTACTTGCACACCCTGACTCAGATCTTGTTCAGATGGACATCGTTGAAGGTCCTAAAGGCGAGTCCTTACTACTTACCCTTTACTTTCTTAAATCTCATCTTATGCTCGCTTTTAAAATTGATTCAAAATCTCCTGATAATATCTCTAATGTTTTTAATCTAATCCAAGAAAAAATTGGTCTTTCTCTCTTCCAAAAACTTTTCTTTGTCATTTTAACTGACCGAGGTATTGAATTTTCTTCTCCTGAAATTATTGAGTTTTGTCCTCTTTCTTGTATTCAGCGCTCTAATCTCTTTTATTGTGACCCTTATTCTCCTTATCAAAAGGCCGAAATCGAAAGAAACCATCATTTCATTCGTCATTTTGTTCCTAAGGGTAAATCTTTTTATCCTTTATCTCAATCTGATATTGATTTAATGCTTTCTCATATCAATTCCTATACTCGTAAAAGTCTTAACTCTAACTCACCCTATGATTTAGCCTGCCTTCTCTATGGTGATTTCTTTCTTAGCTCTTTAAATATAAAAAAAATAGATCCCAATGATGTTTTCCTTAAACCCTTAATCTTTAAGAAATAATAAGATCTATTTTATTCAAATCAGAGCCGATAACTATTTATAATTACCCCTGCGGAATTAAGTCCCTCAATTACTTAACAGTTCCGCCTTTTCAGTATATCTATATTTAGTATCTAACTTTAATTATATCATATCTCTATCGTTTTTTCCATATCTTTTTCTTTAGATTTAGGAAGTAAGTACCGCAAAATTTGCTTTTTTTGTTTCACAAACTTTGAGCGGAATTTACTATTTTAATCAACGTTCAAGAATTATTTGAAAATATTTTTTCTATAAAATATTTAAAACACATCCGTAAGATGTGTTTAGCTTTATTTGCAAGTAGTTTCTAAATATAATCAGAGTGACGGTTCCCATAAAATATGTGATACAACTACTTCATTTGTATTTTGATTTGCTAAATATAGAATTATGATGCCACTTTGTATTGCATAATGCGAGCCTTTAACTGATTATTATTTTTATTCATTAAAACTTTACTTTTAAATCTAGATCAATATGTGGCTTAAACTCACTTTCTTCCAATGTGTTATTGGTAAAATCTATTGAATACCCTTGACCTTCTTTGTGAAAAAAGCCATTTTCCAATTACCACTTTGATATAACACATTGTTTTATGAGCCTCATTATTAGCCAAAAAATACCAGTTTATAAAAGCTTTGATTAGTTTTTCTCTAATCGCTTTGTTGCTTTCTTCTAATGGATGCCCGACATTATAAGCTTTTCCTTTAAAATTATTCCAACCATTAGAAAGTGAAACCTGTGGATTTTTTTCAATATCCTTTACCTTGTTAGGAACAAAAGCGAAATAAATACGCTTTAAAGAAGCACTGTGCTTCTTTTCTTTATAAGAAATTACAGGCTAACCTGTAATCTTAAAGGTGCTGTTAGACCGCTATTCCTCAAACTCTGAATTAC